>NZ_BSTC01000005.1:300000-532339 GCF_030269305.1 Kineosporia sp. NBRC 101731 | reverse complement strand
CCGCCAGCGTTCGTCCTGAGCCAGGATCAAACTCTCCGTAAATAATCTTCTAGAAGAAGAAATACTGCGAAGATAGTCATGCAAATCCTGACCAATAAGAACCAGACCCATCACCAGACACACCGACGGGGGTCGATACATGCCTGAAGCCTGATCCATCAGCCAAGGACCAGCCTTAACGGCTAGCCAATTGGCATCGGTTGTTCAGATGCGCTGTTGAATTCTCAAGGAGCGGACGCTCACCGCAGTTCCTCTTGCGAGGTTCCTCGGGGCAACCTTTCCAACTTACCCGGCTGACCAGGCGGTGTAAACCTTACCAGAAGGTTTTCGCTGCTCTGTCCAACCGGACTCCCAGGCGAACCACGTGGGTTCAACCCTTGCGGATTGAACCTCGACCGGAGTTCTTGGGAAGTTGACCCGGGACCGGCCACTTCCGTGTCCGTGCCTCCCGCGCTGCCAACATGTAGAACTTTACGTACGCCCGACCACCAGGTCAAATCGATGTGACATCTACACGCCGATGTACCCCAAAAGGGCTACGCAGCAACGCGGATCAGTCCCGTCGAAGCATCGGGACGCCCAGTGAGACGGGACGCGGGCCACTGCTGGCAGACGCCGCCGGCGACGGCCCGCACGCATCGATCTGACGGCGCTCCCATGCGTCTCCGGCTTGGCTCCGGCGCACCTGATAGGCCTCACCCGACTCGTCGGCGACCAGGTGGTGGGGGGCTCCGTAGGAGACGCGTACCGACACGAAGTCACCTGGGCGCGGAGACTCGCCGCCGTCGGGCACGGTGAAGTGCACGAGCCGGTTGTCGGGGGCGCGGCCGGACAGGCGGGTAGTGGCACCGTCTTTACGACCCCGGTTCTCCATCACCAGGAGCTCGAGCATCTGCCCCTCCAGCTTGCGGTTCTCCTGCCAGGAAATCTCTTCCTGGAGCTTGAGCAGCCGCTCGTACCGCTCCTGCACGACCTTCTTCGGCAGCTGGTCGGGCAGGGTCGCGGCCGGGGTACCCGGGCGCTGTGAGTACTGGAAGGTGAAAGCCTGCGCAAAACGGGCCTGTGCGACCACGTCGAGCGTGCCCTGGAAGTCCTCCTCGGTCTCCCCGGGGAATCCGACGATGATGTCCGTCGAGATCGCCGCGTGCGGGATCTGCTCCCGCACCCGCTCGAGGATGCCGAGGAACTTCTTCGACCGGTACGACCGGCGCATCTCCTTGAGCATCCGGTCGGAACCCGACTGCAGCGGCATGTGCAGTTGCGGCATCACGTTGGGGGTCTGCGCCATCGCGTCGATCACGTCGTCGGTGAACGCGGCCGGGTGGGGACTGGTGAAGCGCACCCGCTCCAGGCCCTCGATCGCACCACAGGCCCGCAGCAGCGCCGCGAATGCTCCCTTGTCGCCGAACTCCACACCGTAGGTGTTCACGTTCTGCCCGAGCAGCGTCACCTCGACCACGCCCTCGGCGACCAGTGCCTCGACCTCGGCCAGGATCTCGCCCGGACGCCGGTCACGCTCCTTGCCGCGCAGCGAGGGCACGATGCAGAACGTGCAGGTGTTGTTGCAGCCGACGCTGATCGACACCCAGGCCGCCGCGGCCGACTCGCGCCGGGTGGGCAGGGTGGAGGGGAAGACCTCCAGCGACTCCAGGATCTCGACCTGGGCCGACTCGTTGTGCCGGGCCCGCTCGAGCAGCACCGGCAGCGACCCGATGTTGTGGGTGCCGAAGACGACATCCACCCAGGGAGCCTTCTTCACGATCGTGTCGCGGTCTTTCTGCGCCAGGCAGCCACCGACCGCGATCTGCATGCCGGGCTTGCCGGCCTTCACCGGCGCCAGCTGGCCCAGGTTGCCGTAGAGCTTGTTGTCGGCGTTCTCGCGAACCGCGCAGGTATTGAAGACGACCAGGTCGGCGCCCTCTCCCCCGGGTTCGGCGGGGACGTACCCGGCGGCGTCCAGCAGGCCGGACAGCCGCTCCGAGTCGTGCACGTTCATCTGGCACCCGAAGGTGCGCACCTCGTAGGTGCGCGTCGTGGTGCCGTCAGCGGACGCGGGGGTCTCGTGTTCGATCGTCGTCATAGCAGGTCAACTCTACGACGCCAGGATGACGTGTGAGTTCCACTACCGGCCGCGGGGGTAACGGTTCAGGACATCCCGCAGCGGTGGCACGACCACACCCTCCTGCGCCATCAGCCGGCGCAGGCCGCGGCGGTTGTGCAGAACCCCGGCCAGCCCGGCCAGCCAGAGCAGGTAGAAGCTGCCGAACGCGACCCGGAAGGCGTCCAGGTCGTAGGTCGCGGGGGTACCGGCGCCCTGCGTGTCCAACAGGGTCCCGATCATCAGCAGAGCCAGCAGCGACGCGAAGAAACCGGCGCTGTTGGCGATGCCGGTGGCACTGCTGATCAGGTGCGGCGGGTTGGACGTGCGGGCGAAGTCGAGGCCCACCAGCGACCCCGGCCCACCGGAGCCCATGCTGATCACCAGCAGGACGAGGAGCCACAGTGGCGAAGCTCCCGGATGCAGCAGCACCGCGGCCAGCGCGAGCGCCTGCGCCCCGACGATGCTCAGCACCACCCACGACCGGCGCAGCGGGTGCCGGCCGACGAACCGGCCGACCAGGAGCCCGGTGGCAGCGTTGGCCAGCACGTAGAGCGTGAGCAGAGCCTGGGCCCGGCCGGTGGACAGGCCTTCACCCGCCGTCAGGTAGGGGAATCCCCAGAGCAGCGCGAAGACGTTGCCGGCGGGTGGGGTGACGAAGTGGGTCCAGAAGCCCAGGCGCGTGCCCGGGTTGCTCCACACCTCCCGTAACTGTCGGCGGACTCCCGGGCTGGGAGGCAGGTCCGGCACGGTCCGGCCGGGTGGCTCGTTGCGCACGCTCAGGCCCACCGCGAGCGCGGAGACCAGCAGGAGCACGGCGAGGCCGAGGAAGGCGAAGGACCAGCCGCGGGCGTGCACCAGGGCCAGGAAGGGCACCACGCTGATGATCTGCCCGGACTGCGCGACCAGCCCGGTGACCTGGGTGAGCAGGGGGGCGCTGGAGGGCGGGAACCAGGCGATGATCAGCCGGACCACGGAGACGAAGACGGTGGCGTCGCCGGCCCCGACCAGGATCCGGGCGGCGAAGGCTCCCGGAACGCTCTCGGTCAGGGCGAGCAGTGCCTGGCCGGAGGCCATCACCAGCAGGCCGACCGTGAGCACCCGGCGCGGGCCGGCCCGGTCGAGGATCACCCCGACGGGCAGCTGCATGGCGCCGTAGACGCCGAGTTGCAGCACGGCGAAGGTGGAGAGGGTGGCGGCCGCGACGCCGAACCGGTCGGAGGTTTCGACCGCGACGGCGGACAGGGATGAGCGGCTGGTGATGGCCAGGATGTAGGCCATCACGCCGAGGGACCAGACGAACCAGGCCCGGGTGGTGCTCACGGGACGCGTTTCCTTCGGTGGGACCGGAGGCCGGGTGTTCGCGTCGTCCCCACCGCACGCGACACCGCAAGCGACCGGAACGACAAGACGTCCCCGGCCCGTACCCCCATGTTGTATCGCACCGGATCCGTGCCCGTTCGGCGTGCTGCATGTTTCGGGCGGATTGCGAGGTGGATCCACGCTGCGGGGATCAGGCATGGTGGGACGATGCGGCAGGCCCGGGCACTCGTTCTCGCGGTGCTCCTTGTGCTGCCCCTGGCCTGTTCGGCCTCCAGCAGCGAGCAGGCGCTGAGCGAGAGTGAGCCGATCGCCGACCGGATCGTGATCACGTCGGGCACCACGGCCGGGGTCTACTACGCGTGGGCGACGGCGCTGAAGCAACAGCTGAAGGAGGCGCATCCCTCGCTCGACGTGGTGGTGCTGCCCTCCTCCGGGAGCATCGAGAACCTGTCCCGACTCAGCGCGGGGACGGCCGATCTGGCGGTGAGCGCGGGGGACGCGGCGGAGAACCGCAACGGGGTGGGGGCCGCCGACGACGTGAGCAGCGATGTGCCGTTGCGCGCGATCGCCCGGATCTACGACGACTACTACCACGTGGTCGTGCCCGCCGGATCGTCGTTGCGGACGTTCTCGGACCTGGCCGGGAAGAAGGTCGCCGTCGGTGACCCGGGTTCGGGTACGGCGCTGATCGCGCGTCGGCTGCTCGGGCTGGCGGGCATCAAGGTGCAGGAGAAAGGACTCGGGATCGTCGACGGTCTCGACGCCCTGCGCGACGGTGAGGTGGACGCGGTGTTCTGGTCGGGCGGTGTGCCCACGACCGCGGTCGAGAATGCCCGGCGCACCAGCCCGCTACGCCTGATCGGGCTGGACGGCCTGCCGCGCCGGATGCGGGCCACGTACGGCTCCGTCTACCGGCCCGCGGCGATCCCGCCCGGCCGTTACGGCGTCTCCGAGCAGGTCGACACGCTCGCCCTGGCCAACATGCTGGTGGCGCGGGCGGACGCGGACGACGACCTGGTCACGGCGGTGATCTCGACGATCTTCGAGCACCGGGAAGCGATCGCCGCGGCCGCGCCGGCCGCGAACCAGACCGACCTGCGCTCGGCCATCCTCACCGGTGGGCTGGACCTGCACCCGGCGGCCGTCGCGTACTACCGGCGGCAGAAGCTCTAGCGAAGGTCAGCGGGGGCCCGGCACCGGCGGCAGCCAGAGCGTCACGCGCAGGCCGCCCTCCTCCCCCGTGTCCACCTCCATCGTGCCGTCGTGCCGTTCCACCAGGGTCTTCGCGATCGACATGCCCAGCCCGGTGCCCTCCTGCTCGGCGTCCTGCGAGCGCCAGAACCGGTCCGACACCCGGGGCAGGTCCTCGGTCGCCACACCCGGCCCGTCGTCGGTCACGGTCACCAGCACCCCGTCGTCCATCGGTCCCGGAGGGTTCGGGGGGTCGGTCACCAGGGCCAGAACAGAGGACGAACCGGGCCCACCGAGCGGGACGGGCGGCGGTTCCGGCGGGGTCGGGAGGAACAAGGTCACAGGACGCACGTCGACCGTGACGGTGCCGCCTTCCGGTGAGTACTTGAGGGCGTTGTCGAGGACGGCGTCGAGCGCCCCGGCCAGGGCCCCGGCATCGTGCTGAGCGCGGGCGTGCGCGACTCCCCGCCGCACCAGATGGATGTCGCGACGGTCGGCGACGACCATCCAGAAGGCCAGCCGCTCGTCCACCACCGCGGCGGCGTCGAGCGGGACGGCGGGGGCGCCGGCGTTCTCGACCGTGGCCAGCGCGAGCATCCGGTCGAGGGTGCCGGCCAGGTGCTTGCCGTCGGCCAGTGCGCGTTCCATCGCCTCGGTCTGCCGGGCCGCTGATGTGCCGGGCATCCCGGCGGCCAGGTTCAGCGCCTCGAGCCGCATGAGCAGCGCGGCGAGCGGGTTGCGCAGCTGGTGGCTGGCATCGGCGACGAAGGCGCGCTGGGCCTCGACGGCGCCTTGCACGTGCACCGCCATCTCGTTGAAAGAGGTCTCCAGACGGCGTAGTTCCGGAGGACCGGAGCCGGTGGGCACCCGGGCGGACAGATCCCCGGCGGAGATCTGGTGTGCGGCCTCGTCCAGGCGCTCGACGGGTTTGAGCAGCCAGCGGGCCAGCCGGTCGGCCAGCGCCACGGCTCCGATCATGGCGACCAGTTCCAGGGCGAGCAGGATCGACCAGCGCTGCAGCACCCGGTTCGCCGCCCGTTCCACCGGCGACACACTCACCACCGCGCCCACGACGTCCCCGTCGCGCACCACCGGCTGGGCGGCCACCAGGGGCTCGTCGTCCCAGGGCTGGATCTGGTCCCAGACCTCGGTGAGCCGGCCGGACAGCGCCGTGTCGAGGGCGGCGTCCTCCGCCGGGTCCAGTTCGGTGGTGGGGTCGTCGTGGCCGCTGAACCGGGGTCGGCGGGCGGCGTCGTACACGGTCACCGAGATGCCGTAGAGCTCCTCGTAACGGCTCAGGTCACGCTCGAGCGCCTGCACCTCGACGGCGCCGGCGTCCGGGGCGAACGGCACGGTGCTGACGAACAACGAGAGGTCGGCCATCCGGTCGGTGTGCATGGTCCGCGCCTCGTCGGAGGCGATACCGGTCATCAGCGGCACCCCCAGGGACGCGAGCACCACACCCATCAGCAACAACAGCAGAGCGGAGAGACGCGTCCTCATCGAGGAGCCGAGCTGTGCATGATCACTACCAGAACCTTGCTGTGCCAGATATTTGCCAGATGCTCAGGACCAGGTGCTGCTCGCGGCACCGATCGCCAGACGGTAGCCCACCCCGCGCACCGTCTCGATCAGGCCCGGTGACTTGGTCTTGGACCGCACGGCGGCCACGTGCACCTCCAGCGTGCGGCCCAGTCCGTCCCAGGTGGACTGCCAGACCTCGCTGATGATCTGCTCCCGCCGGAACACCACGCCCGGGTGCCGCGCCAGGAGCGCCAGCAGGTCGAACTCCTTGCGGGTCAGGGGGATGGACTTGCCGCCCTTGATCACCGTGCGGCTACTGACGTCGATGACGACCTCCTCCGCGGACAACGGCGGGAGTTCCTCCACCGGCTGTGCGTCGTCGGTCGTGGGCGTCGTCCTCAATTCCGGCTCGTCGGCCACCGACTCCGCGATACCCGGACCGAGCGCGGCCGGCTCGCGCCGGTGCCGGCGGGCGATCGCGTGCAGACGCGCCAGCAGCTCGCGCACGTCGTACGGCTTCACCAGGTAGTCGTCGGCGCCCAGGTTGAGTCCGTGCACACGGGCCGTGAGGTCGGAGCGCGCCGTGGCGATGAGGATCGGTACGTCGTGGGTACGGCGGATCCGGCTGCACACCTCGAACCCGTCCCGGTCGGGCAGACCGAGGTCGAGCACGACGGCCTCGGTCTGGGCGTTCAGACGGGCGAGTGCCATGCGAGCGGTGGTCACGTGCTCGACCTCCATGCCGTGCACCCGCAACACGTCGGACAACGCGGCACCGAGCCGCGCATCGTCCTCAACCAGAAGCACACGCATCTTCCTACCATCGCCCCTTCGGGTGTTTCGGGGAAGTCACGTAATCAGTACGTGACCTCAGAGGATCCTCAATTCACCTTTTCGGTGCACCCCCATCTTCCCTACCTTCCAGATACACCATGCAGGAGGAGGAATCAGCAATGACGGCCGAAAACGTTGCACCGGGCGATGATTCAGTGACATCAAAGAGTGTCAATGAGCCCGGCGACCAGGCGGCACTGGTCAGGCTGACCGGCGTCAACAAGCATTTCGGCGCCCTGCACGTACTGCGCGACATCAATCTCACCGTCACCGCGGGAGAGGTGGTCGTGGTGATCGGTCCGTCCGGTTCAGGGAAGTCAACCCTGTGCCGAACGATTAACCGGCTCGAAACAATCGATACGGGAACGATCGAACTCGACGGCAGGCCGCTGCCGGAAGAGGGCAAGGCCCTGGCCAATCTCCGCTCCGACGTCGGAATGGTATTCCAGTCGTTCAACCTGTTCGCCCACAAGACGGTTCTCGAGAACGTCACGCTGGGCCCGATCAAGGTGCGCAAGGCCAAGAAGGCCGACGCCGAGCAGCAGGCCCTGGCCCTGCTCGAGCGGGTCGGCGTGGCCACCCAGAAGGACAAGTACCCGGCTCAGCTCTCGGGTGGCCAGCAGCAGCGCGTGGCGATCGCCCGGGCCCTGGCGATGAAGCCGAAGGTGATGCTCTTCGACGAGCCCACCTCCGCGCTCGACCCGGAAATGATCAACGAGGTGCTCGACGTCATGACTTCCCTTGCCAAGGAAGGAATGACGATGGTCGTGGTGACCCATGAGATGGGCTTCGCCCGCCGGGCCGCCGACCGCGTGGTGTTCATGGCCGACGGCCAGATCGTCGAACAGGCGCCGCCGAGCACCTTCTTCACCAGCCCCAGCAGCGACCGGGCGCGGGACTTCCTCTCCAAGATCCTGACGCACTAAGCATTTTCGACACCAACCAAGAGATTGGCGCACACGATGAAGACCAGCACCCTGCGTTCCCCCCGCCGCCTGCGCACCGCCAAGGTCGCGGCCGTGGTCGCGGTCGGCGTCCTGGCCCTCACCGCCTGCGGCGGGGGTAGCGACAGCGACGACACCGGCGACGCGGAGGCCACCCAGGCCACCTTCGAGGCCGGTACGACGATGGAGACCCTGCAGAAGGCCGGCAAGATCACCATCGGCACCAAGTTCGACCAGCCCGGCTTCGGCCTCAAGGGCCTGACCGACGAGCCCGAGGGCTTCGACGTCGAGATCGCCAAGATCATCGCCGAGGGCCTGGGCATCGACGACGACAACATCACCTGGGTGGAGACCCCCTCCGCCGTGCGTGAGACCAAGATCGAGGACGGCGAGGTCAGCCTGGTCGCCGCCACCTACACGATCAACGACGAGCGCAAGGAACGGATCACGTTCGCCGGCCCGTACTACGAGGCCGGCCAGCAGGTCATGGTGCGCAGCGACGACAGCGCGATCACCGGACCGGAGAGCTTCAAGGCGAACCCCGACCTCAAGGTCTGCTCGGTCGCCGGCTCCACGCCCGCCGACAACATCAGCTCGTACCTGGCGAGCAAGAGCCAGCTCGTCACGTTCGACGTCTACAGCAAGTGTGCGGACGCTCTGCGCACGAACCAGGTGGACGCGGTCACGACCGACAACGTCATCCTGCTGGGCCTGGTCGGCGCGTCCGAGGGCAAGTTCAAGGTCGTCGGCGACACCTTCACCAAGGAGCCGTACGGCATCGGCATCAAGAAGGGCGACACCGCCTTCTGCCAGTACATCGTCGACACGCTGAAGAAGGCGTCGGAGGACGGCTCGTACGAGGAAGCCTGGACCGAGACGGCCGGCAAGGTCGAGGGCTCGACCGTGCCCACCCTGCCCACGGCTGACGCCTGCGCCTGATTCCGCTGAGCTACTGACCGTGCCCGGCACCGGGTCCGACCCCCGGTGCCGGGCCCGGCGATGCCCTCGAGCTGATTGGAGTCACTGGTCATGAACGTCATCACGGAGAACTTCGACCTGTTCTTCCAGGGATTCCTGAAAACCCTTGGCATCTGCATCATCTGCATGTTCGGGACCCTGGCCCTGGGAACCGTCGTCGCCGGGTTCCGGGTCTCCCCCGTGGCACCGTTGCGGGGTGTCGGCACGATGTACGTGAACGTGGTGCGCAACTGCCCCCTCACGGTCGTGTTGTTCCTCATCGCCTTCGGACTGCCCGAGATCGGGATCAACCAGTCCTACTACACGTTCGGCTGCGCGGCGCTGATCATCTACACCGCGGCCTTCGTCTGTGAGGCGCTGCGGTCGGGCATCAACGCCATCCCCGCCGGCCAGGCCGAGGCCGCCCGGGCGATCGGCCTCACCTTCACCCAGAACCTGAGCTCGGTGATCCTGCCGCAGGCCTTCCGCACCGCGATCCCGCCCGTCGGCAGCGTCATCATCGCGATGATCAAGAACTCGGCCATCCTCGGTGCCTTCGGCGTCAGCGGTGACCTGCTGGGCAACGCCATCCTGCTGACCAGCTCCCGGGGGCAGGACCCGACCCCGGTCTACCTCAGCATCGGCTTCTTCTTCCTGCTGATCACCATTCCCGCAGGGCTGCTTCTCATGTATCTCGAGCGCAAGGCGGTGATCCTGCGATGAGCACGTCGCAGCTGAGCGTCCTCTACGACGCCCCGGGGCCCAAGGCCCGCCGGCGGGCCCTGATCGGCAGCATCGCCGTCGGCCTGGCTGTCCTGGCCGTCGCCTACGTGGTCTACGCGCGCCTGAACGACCAGGGCCAGTTCGACCGCGAGCGCTGGGCCCCGTTGTTCGACCCGTCGGACGAGCTCTTCGACCCGGTCTGGGAAATCCTGTGGAGCGGTTTCCGGAAGACCATGACAGCGGCCGCACTGGCGATCGTGCTGTCCGTGGCGATCGGGACGATCCTGGGTGTGGCCCGGGTGATGTTCCGCCCGGCCCCGCGGGTGCCGCTGGTCGTGGTGATCGAGGTCCTGCGTGGCCTGCCCGTGATCGTGCTGATCTACATGGCTTACCAGCTGCTGCCCGACCTGGGCGTGAACTACGACCCGCTGCCCGGCGAGAACGCCCTCTGGTACGTGGTGGTCGGTCTGACCGCCTACAACTCGGTGGTCATCGCGGAGATCCTGCGGGCCGGGGTGGCGTCGCTGCCGCGGGGCCAGCGGGAGGCCGGGCTCGTCATCGGCCTGACGCCGCTGCAGACCATGGTCCAGATCCAGCTGCCCCAGGCGTTCCGCACGATGCTGCCTGCGCTCATCAGCCAGATCGTGGTGATCCTCAAGGACACGTCGCTGATCTCGTTCATCGGTGGCTACGACGAGCTGCTCACCACGGCCAAGCGGATCTTCCAGACGGCGAACAACCCGCTGCAGACGCTACTGCTGGTGGGCCTGATCTTCATCATCATCAACTTCGCCCTGTCCCAGCTGGCGGTCTACGCCGAGCGGCGGATGTCGCGCCGGTCGGCCGGGCGCGGGATCAACCCGATCCATCTCGATCCCAGCAGTGCGGGCAGCACCACCGCCTGACCCGATCGGGCGAACACCCTCTGCCGAAGGCACCGGTGCGCGGGAGACTGAACTCCTCGCACCGGTGCCTTTCGCAGAGGCGCTCCGGCGAAGGAGGAGTCATGACTCTGACCAGTGAAGAAGCCCGGACATACGTCGGCCTCACTGTTTTCGACGCCACCGAGATGATGGTGGGCGAGGCCGACGGGATCTGGTTCGACGACGCCACCGGCGTTCCGGCCTGGATGTCGTTCAGCACCAGTTTCTTCGTGGAACGGGACGCCTTCGTCCCGGCCACCCGGATCAAGCCGTTCGCCCGGGGCCTGCTCGTGCCCCTGCTCTCCGACGACATCCGCGCCATGCCCCGGATCAAGCCACGTGACCACGTGCTGTCCGGCGCGCAGGTGGCCCGGCTGCACGAGTTCTTCGGCACCTTCTCGGGTGAGCACTTCACCACCGCGCATGAGGGCGCACCACAGTTCCCCCGGCCGAACACGGTGCCCGACCCACACACGCTGTTCAAGGGCCGGGCCCACGAAACCGCCTTCGGCACAGGCGCTCCCGGACCGAACGAACCCCACGACGTGACGTTGCAGGGCACCGGCAACCACGCGCCCTGAAGCGCGACCCCATCCTCGTTCGTGGTCATGCGATCCCCCAGCCCCTGGGGGATCGCATGATCACGAACGGGAAGGTGGCCGAGCGTTCATGGTCACCGCGCCTTGGCATCCAGGCGCTTCGGCGCGCCAGAAGGGCTTTCCTGTCGGGCTTTCCGCCCGGGGCGAGCAGGAGCTCGTCGATCACGGTGAACGCGCTCGGGACGCAGGCCGCCCCCGATGCCCGCGGACCGCGTCCTCAAGCTCCGACTCGAGGTTCGCGCCCGCGGACTCCCGCAGCACCAGGAAGGTGACCACCGCCTCGCCGGTGGTCACGTCGACCCGCAGGCGCCCCCACGAGTGCGTGCGCCAGGTCGGCTCGATCGGGCTCGCCCCCGCGACGTGCACCACGGCTGCGGTCTCGACCCGTTCGTCGGCGTGGGTAGGTCTCGAAGAAGGTGCCGGGCCCGCTCCGATGATCAGGTCATGGATCGAGCCAGTCATGGTCGCGACGGTAGGTCGGTGATCTCAGAGAGATTTCAGTCGTGGCGGTCTCAAGTGGTGTTCCCGGAGGGCCGCAGCAGACTGGTTTTCCCGGGACTCCCGGGCTGCACGACGAAGGAGGAGACGTGAACGTGAAGCCTCAAGAGGCCCGTGAGCTGGTGGGCCGTCCGATCCACGACGCCCGGGGCGAGCACCTCGGAGACGTCAGTGGGGTGTATTTCAACGATTCCGGTCATACCTTCGACTGGTTGTCCATCATCTCCGGCGACGCGACGGCCTTCGTACCGGCCGGCGGGCTCCGCGACGACCAGGAACGACTGACCCTGCCCTTCTCCGGTGACGTGCTGGACAACCAGCCCCACATCGAGCCGCACGACGGCGCCCTGTCGAACGCGCAGGTGGCGCGGCTGCACGAGTTCTTCCACACCTTCGACGGACACACCCGCATCACGACCGCGAGCGAGGGTGAACCGCTCGCCACCCCTCCGACGGACGATGACGTGCCTTTCACCGGGCGAGGCCACGAGGCCGCTTTCGGCACCGGGGCAACGCGTGCGGACGAACCCCACGACGTGACCCTGCAGGGCAACGGAAACTTCGCGCCCTGATCACCTGTCGTACGCGAGCGATGGGGCGAACCTGCCCCGTCGCTCGCGCCGGTCTGCCACTCCCTACAGCCGGTGCCCAAGATCCTTTCCGTGATCAGGCAGTCTCAGCCTTCGGCCGGGACGTGCCCCACTTCCCTGGCGCAGGGCCGGCAGGACCTGTTCGTGATCATGCAAAACCTCCCCGGGCGCGACCGCCGGCCAGGTTGCCGATCAGGCAGAACCTCCGGGCATGGACCCTTTACCGTGGTTCGTGACCGGGCCATCTTTTCTGACGGCCAGGCCAGGAGCACGCATCCGGAGCAGATCAAGGGGCTCTGAGCAAGAGCTCGCGTGAATTCGCCGCGCCGACGGATTCCACCGAACCACCATGGCGATCGGGGCTCAGTCGAAGTCCGGGTGATCGAGCAGACCCTCGGCGCCCAGATCGGCCAATTCCTCACGGATGGCCTGATAAGCGATGCCTGAGCTGTAGCCCTTGCGCGCGAGCATGCCGGCCAGGCGGCGCATGCGGCGTTCCGGGTCGTCCTTCGTCATGCTGCGGGCCTTCTTCCGCACGAGTTCACGAGCCGTGGCGAGTTCGTCGTCGGAGCTGAGGGTGTCGAGCGCCTCGCGGGCCGTCTCCTCAGCGACGCCCTTCTGCCGCAGTTCATAGGCCAGGGCCCGCTTGGCCAGTCCCCGCCCGGTGTGCCGGTTCTCGACGTACTGGTGGGAGAACGCAGCGTCGTCCACCAGATCGACCTCTTCGAACCGGTCGAGCACCGCCGCCGCGACGTCGTCGGGAATCTCCTTCTGTGCCAGCACTTTCGCCAGTTGCGCACGAGTGCGCGGACCGGCCGAGAGCTGCTTGAGCAGGATCTCCCGGGCGTCTTCCGTCGGGTCGGCCGACGGCCGGGCCGATCGGCGGGTCTTCTCGGCACTACCGTCGGCGGCGTCGGAAGCCTCGGGATCAGCATCCAGGTCACGCGAGGCCCCCGGTCGGCCGAAGCCAGCGCCGCGATTCAGGCCGCCCCGTCGCCCGAACCCCCCGCCGGAAGAACGCCGACCCGAGGAACGACCCGAAGAACCCTGGTCCGAGGAGTCACGATCCGAAGAGTCAGGCCGCGAAGAGTCATGCTCTGAAGCGTCTCGGTCGAAGGAACCACGGCCAGAGAAGTCACGGCCGGAAGGATCACGCCCCCGGGCACCCCGGCCGGAGACGCCACGCCCGACCGCGCCACGACCACCCGAAGCCGTTCGGCCACGGCGGGTCTCGCCCTCGAAACCCTGGTCGGCGCCACGGTCGTGAGCACCCGCCGGATCATCGTCCGCGGCTCTGCTCGCGCGAGGTACCCAGTCGGGGTTGGACCACTGCGGCTGCAGCTCCGGCCCGGTGGATGCCTGACCGGGATCGTCGTCACCGGCCGGGGCTTCACGCCACTCGGCTTCCTTCTGGGCGATCATGTCGCGCAGGTCGTGCCGATTCAGCTTCGTGCCGTCGAGACTGACGACCTCGCTGCTGGAAGCGTCGTCTTTCCTGGCGCTCTTCCCCGTGCTGCGTTTCGCGGCGCCACCTGGACGGCCGGAGAAGAGATCGTGGACAGACGCCAGCCCCGGGGTGCCCCCCTCCGGGACACCCCGGGACCGTCGCTGGTCTTCGGTCATGCCTACTTCACCTTTTCTGACCCCGGAGGGTCGGGAGGTGCGCCCAGTGATGGGCCCGCCCAGGGTTCCGACCGGTACCGGAGGAGGTCGGCCGGAACCCTGGGCGTGCTGTCACCGGGATCAGAAGCTGACCGCGACCTCGGCGGGGGCGTCCACCTTTGCGCCCACACCAAGCTTTTCCTTGATCTTCTTCTCCAGCTCGTTCGCCAGGTCGGGGTTGTCGCGCAGGAACCCGCGCGCGTTCTCCTTACCCTGGCCGAGCTGGTCGCCCTCGTACGTGTACCAGGCACCCGACTTACGGATGAACGAGTGTTCGACACCCATGTCGATCAGGCCTCCCTCACGGGAGATGCCCTGGCCGTAGATGATGTCGAACTCGGCCTGCTTGAACGGCGGGCTCATCTTGTTCTTGACGACCTTGACCCGGGTGCGGTTACCGACAGCGTCGGTACCGTCTTTCAGGGTCTCGATGCGACGGACGTCGAGCCGGACCGAGGCGTAGAACTTCAGCGCCTTACCACCGGTGGTGGTCTCGGGAGACCCGAACATCACGCCGATCTTCTCGCGCAGCTGGTTGATGAAGATCGCGGTGGTGCCCGAGTTGTTCAGCGCACCGGTGATCTTCCGCAGTGCCTGCGACATCAGGCGGGCCTGCAGACCGACGTGGCTGTCACCCATCTCGCCCTCGATCTCAGCCTTCGGCACCAGGGCCGCGACGGAGTCGATGACGATGATGTCGAGCGCACCGGATCGGACCAGCATGTCCGCGATCTCCAGCGCCTGCTCACCGGTGTCGGGCTGGGAGACCAGCAGGGCGTCGGTGTCGACGCCGAGCTTCTCCGCGTAGGACGGGTCGAGGGCGTGCTCGGCGTCGATGAAGGCGGCGATACCCCCGGCGCGCTGGGCGCTGGCCACGGCGTGCAGGGCCACGGTCGTCTTACCGGATGATTCCGGGCCGTAGATCTCGACCACCCGGCCACGCGGCAGACCACCGATGCCGAGGGCGATGTCGAGCGCGATGGAGCCGGTCGGAATGATCTCGATGGGGGGACGCGTGTCGTCGCCGAGACGCATCACCGAGCCCTTGCCGAACTGCCGGTCGATCTGGGCAAGAGCGGCTTCGAGAGCCTTTTCACGGTCCGCGGGAGCGGGCATGGAGGTTCACCTCACAGTCGGCCGGCTTCGCGAGGTGTCGCGGTGCGCCGGGGTTCTTCGCGTCGGTGGAGACGCTAGACGTGACCACCGACAATCTTCGCCGAGTAACTTCGCCCTGTGGAAAACCGGGCACTCGATGCGCCGGTGGAAAGCACGATCCTCGTCGACCCACGACCACCGGAACACGGGGACTCTATCCGAACAAGTGTTCGGACGGACACCTCGACACGCCCAGCGATCGAGTCGTCACACGAACCCGGCAAATGAGCGAAAACGCCCACATTGCATTCGCGATCAGAGAACTCGGGGACCTGGAATTTTAACTCTCTGCAATCGCAGCCCAACACGTTGCGTGATCACAGACTGCACGGGGAACGAGCCCCAAAGTTATACAACTCTCGCCCCGTAGTTCCCTGCTGACCCAGCATCATCACTGGCCAAGACGGGGATGACAAATTCGGGAACACGTAGTGACACACGCTTCTAAGGGGTGGCGATGGACGTTACTTAGAGGCACAATGCTGGACATGATCGATGCTCTCCGCGAAACCGACGAGTTCGGGCGTTCCCCGCTCCACTACGCCGCTGCTGACGGCGATGCCGCCGAGGTGGCGCGTCTCCTGGCCGAGGGTGCCGACCCGAGCCAGCCCGACGCTGTCCGCTTCACACCGCTGCACTTCGCCGCCCAGGAGCAGCACCCCGAGGTGATCGCCCTGCTGATCGCCGCCGGGTCCGCCACCACGGCGACCGACCGCTGGGGCAACACCCCTCTGTGGCGCGCGATCTTCACCGCGCACGGGCAGCGCGCGGCCGCGAACGCCTTGCTGGCCCACGGCGCCGACCCGGACGCCGCCAACTCCACCGGCATCAGCCCGCGCCGCCTCGCGCAGCGCATGGGCCTGGGCGAGCTGACCAGCACCCGGGTCACCAGCAGCCCGCCCACCGGTTCGTTCGCCCTCCCCCGCCAGCGCGACTGAGCTGTCCTGGCCCAGCCCGGGTCAGGACAGCAGCAACCGCTCCAGCCGACGGCCGGCCAGGAACAACCCGGCCGTACCCAGCACCAGCAGGTACAGCACGTGCACGGCCACCGATGCGTCCATCGTGCCGAGCACCAGCGCCCGCTCCAGCTCAACCCCGTGGTAAAGCGGGGTGAGCTGAACGAGCACGCCGAAGGGCTGCGGGTAGGTGGAGAGCGGGTAGAAGGTCGTGCTCAGCAGGAGCAACGGCAGGACCACGAGGTGCACCAGGTCGAAGTCCTGCCAGGAGCGCATGAACGTGGTCGCCGCCATGCCCGCCCCGGCGAAGGCCAGCCCGACGAGCGTGGCCGCCGGTACCGCCAGTACCGCCCACCAGGACCGCACATAACCGGCCATCAGCAGGATCAGCAAGAACGCCGTGGCGTATCCCGCGCCCCGTAGCAGGGCCCAGCAGATCTCCCCGGCCGCCACCGCGCGTGGCCCCAGGGGTGTGGCGAGCATGCCGTCGTAGACCCGCGCATATTTGAGTTTCCAGAACACGTTGAACGTCGAGTCCGCCACCGCACCGTTCATGGCCGAGGCCGCGAGCAGTGCGGGAGCGATGAATTCCTGATAACTGAACGACTTCCCGCCGTACTCCACGCCTCCCACCAGCACACCGATACCGGTGCCCAGGGAGAGCAGGTAGAAGAGCGGCTCGAAGAACCCGGACAGCAGCACCGGCAGGCCCCGCCGGGCGGCCAGGCCGTTGCGCGCGACCACGGAACCGGCCCCGCGGAACTGCCCCAGTTCCGCCGCCAGCCGATGTGCCCAGCCCGTCGCCGATTCCTCGTCCGCGAGCGCGCTCATGACAGCAGCATCTTCCGGTAGGAGCGCAGCGCGAGCGCGTAGCCACCCATCACCCACACCAGCAGGTAGACGAGGTGACCCACCGATCCGAGCAGACCGGCGTCCCCCATGGAAAGTCCGCGGCAGAGCTGTGTTCCGTGCCACAGCGGGGTGAGCCAGGCCAGGAACTCCACGGCTGCCGGGAGCTGGCTGACGGGGAAGAAGGTGCCTGCGAAGAGGAAGAGCGGGGTCATCACGAAGCGCACGAGCATCGAGAAGTCGGTATCGGACTCCCGGGTGACGGCGAAGGCGATGAGCGGGGCGGCGTGGGCGAGGCCGGTGAGCACCGCGGCCGGCACGGCGAGAACTACCCAGGCCGAGCCGAAGGCGCCGAACAGCGCACCGATCAGCACGAACGCGACAGCACCCAGCGTCAGGCGGAACACGATGAACAGCAGGTGCCCGGTGACGATGTCGGGCATGGTCAGGGGGGATGCCGCCTGGGCGTGGTAGTGACCGTTCCATTTGCGGCTGGACAGGATCGGCCAGGTCGACTCGCCGAACGCGCTCTGCATCGCGGCCCCGGCGAGAATGCCCGGCGCGACGAACGCCAGGTAGGAGACATCACCGAGCTCACCGGCCCGGTCGGTGTCCACCAGGCTCCCCAGTCCCGCGCCGAACGCCCCCAGGAACACCAGGGGCATCACGAAGGCAGTCACCGCACTGGATCGCCAGGTGCGCCGGTAGGCGCGCAGCCAGTACTCCAGGGCCGCCATCGATCGCGAGAAGTCGCCCAGCGGCGGTACTTTCAGTGTGGCCGTGGTCATGGCACCCCCTCAGTCGGCCAGCGAACGGCCGGTCAGCTGCAGAAAGACGTCTTCCAGCGAACTGCGCCGGACCAGCACCGACACCGGGCGGTCCGCACCCTGGTCCACGATCCGGGCCACCGCGTCACCGTCGTGGGTGTAGATCAGCAGCCGATCGGGAAGCACCTCCACCCGTTCGGCCAGATCACCGAGATCCAGCTGGTCACGGTGCGGTTCGAGGTCGAAGTCGGGGTACCGCACCTCCACCACCTCCCGGCTGGAGTAGCGCTCGATCAGCTGCCGGGGTGATCCCTCCGCGACGATCCGGCCGCCGTCCATCACCACCAGGCGGTCGCACAGCTGCTCCGCCTCGTCCATGTAGTGCGTGGTCAGCACCAGCGTGACGCCCTGCTGCTTGAGCCGGTAGAGCCGGTCCCAGAGCACGTGCCGGGCCTGGGGGTCGAGGCCGGTGGTGGGCTCGTCGAGCAGCAGGATCTCGGGGGCATTGATCAACGCGCGGGCGATCGTCAGCCGCCGTTTCATCCCTCCCGAGAGCGGTTCCACCGGGCTGTCGGCCCGGTCGCCGAGCTGGGCGAACCTCAGCAGCTCGTCGGCGCGTCCCGCCACCACCGAACGGGACAACCCGAAGTACCGGCCGTACACCAGCAGGTTCTCGCGGACCGTCAGTTCCTCGTCGAGCAGGTCTTTCTGTGGCACCACGCCGAGCCGCCCGCGGATCGCCGGGCCGTCGGTCTCGGGATCCATCCCGAACAGCGTCAGCGACCCCTCCGTCAGCGGTGAGACGCAGCCGATCATGCGCATGGTCGAGCTCTTCCCGGCCCCGTTCGGGCCGAGGAAACCGAAGGCCTCCCCACGATGCACGTCGATGTCGATCCCGTCGACGGCGACGAAATCGCCGAACACCTTGGTCAGGCCCCGGGCGCTGATGAGAACGTCCGGACCGGAATTGGTTTCCGGTCCGTGAGCGCGTGCGCGGGCCGTTTCGTCCCCGTCGGTCCGATGAGGGACGCGTTTCCTCACGGTCACGTCGTCGGGCTCACCTCCGGTCGTCGAACGGGGGACGCCCGCCCGCCCGGTCACGCTGTCGGGCCCATCTGTGGCTGTCGAACGGGGGACGCCTTCCCGCCCGGTCACGCTGTCGGGTCCACCTTCGTCGCTCCGCTCGGGGACGCCGGTCTGCCCGGCCACGTCGCCAGGCCCCCTCCCACCAGGTAGCTGAGGGATCCGGGCCGACCCGGATGTGTCTCCCGGTCCGCGCCCGTGGGCCGACCGGGTGGCACCGGCATCCGGCTGCCGCAGAACGTGGTTCCGATCTGTGACGTCCAACGGCCGCTGGACGTCCGCGGTGCGGGCTGCCTCTGCGGCTCGCGGGCCGGCCGACCGGCCCGAACTGCCTGTGCTCCCCGAGCCCTGACCGGCCTCCGCCTGGTGACGGGCGCCTGACCGGCCGGAGGACTCCGGCGACCGGGTGACCTGCGGATGCTCCGGGCGGACGAGATGGGCCCAGTCATGGTTGTCGTCCGGCTCGACGACGCCCGCACCACGGCCGGCCTCGTCCTGCCCCTGACCCGGATCGGCATCATGCACGATGCTCAGGTCGTCCTGCCCCGCCCCTGGCTGGGTGGGCTCCGCGCCGGTCTTCCGTGAACCGGTCGTGGGCCCGTCCCCTGCCCGTCCTGTCATCCCCGGCGGTGCTCCTTCTCGTCCTTGCCCCAACGGCGTTCGCGGGGCACGTCCAATGAATCGCACAACGCGAACCAGATCTCACGCACTGGTTCGCCGGCCTCCATGGCCTCTTGAGCCGTCCGGTTGCCCAGAGCCAGCAACACGTGGTCCCGGACCAGTGCGCGGCCTCCTGCGGCACCGAACTCGTCATCCACCAGTTCCCAGAACTCGCTGTCGCGCACTGCACGAGCATGCCACCCGTCCGGCCGGGTGCGCTCCCCGATTGATCTGCCCACCCCGCACCCGGCGTCCATTTCAGCGGTACTGACCTGCGGGGACGGTGATCTAACCGAAATTGTCGGTGGTCCGTGTGAGGATCGCTGATGTGACGGATCCGGTGCTCGAGCGCTTCTCCCCGGCCACGCGTGCGTGGTTCACCGGGGCCTTCGCCGCGCCCACGGCCGCGCAGGCCGGAGCGTGGAACGCGGTGAGCGCGGGCCGCCACGCCCTGGTCGTCGCGCCCACCGGGTCCGGCAAGACGCTGTCGGCGTTCCTCTGGGCACTCGACCGGCTCACCTCCACACCGGCCCCCGACGAGCCGAAGAAGCGCTGCCGGGTGCTGTACGTGTCGCCGTTGAAGGCACTCGCGGTCGATGTCGAACGCAATCTGCGTTCGCCGCTGGCCGGCATCCGCCAAGCCGCGGGTCGCCTGGGTCTGCCGCTGCCCGAGGTGAAGGTGGCACTGCGGTCGGGTGACACCCCGGCCGACGAGCGCCGGGCCTTCACCCGCAATCCGCCCGACGTGCTGATCACCACGCCCGAGTCGCTGTTCCTGCTGCTCACCTCGCAGGCCAGGGAGATGCTGACCGGCGTCGAGACCGTGATCATCGACGAGGTGCACGCCGTCGCGGGGTCAAAACGTGGTGCCCATCTCGCGCTTTCGCTGGAACGACTCGACGCGCTCCTCGAGCGTCCGGCCCAGCGGGTCGGGCTGTCCGCCACCGTGCGCCCGATCGAGGAGATCGCCCGGTGGCTGGGCGGGCGCAACCCGGTCGAGATCGTGCAGCCGCCCTCCACCAAGCAGTGGGACCTGAAGGTCGTCGTGCCGGTGCCCGACATGGCCGAGCTCGACAACCACGCGAACGGGGTGCCGGGGGCCGGCGCCGATCCGGACGACGACCTGACCGGTGCGGCGGCCGGTGCGGCCCGCCGCCCGTCGATCTGGCCACACGTCGAGGAGCGGATCGTCGACCTGATCGCCGAGCACCGTTCCACCCTGGTCTTCGCCAACTCACGGCGGCTGGCCGAACGGCTCACCTCCCGGCTCAACGAGATCTGGACCGAGCGACTCGCCCTGCAGGCCGAGGAAGCGGGTGACGGGGAAGCTGCGAATCCGCTGCCGGACCACGGCTCGGTGCGCCCGGCCGAGCTGATGGGTGGGTCGGGTGCTTCGGCCGGGGCCCTGCCGGTGCTGGCGCGGGCACACCACGGCTCGGTCAGCAAGGAGCAGCGGGCCATCATCGAGGGCGAGCTGAAGGCCGGGCGCCTGCCGGCCGTGGTCGCCACGTCGAGCCTGGAGCTGGGCATCGACATGGGCGCGGTCGACCTGGTCGTGCAGGTCGAGTCGCCGCCCAGCGTGGCCAGCGGCCTGCAGCGCGTCGGCCGGGCCGGGCACCAGGTGGGGGCGGTGTCCCAGGGGGCGCTGTTCCCGAAGTACCGCGGCGACCTGGTGCAGACGGCGGTCGTGGTCGAGCGCATGCGCGAGGGCGCGATCGAGCAGCTCGCCGTGCCCGCCAGCCCGCTCGACGTACTGGCCCAGCAGATCGTCGCCATGGTGGCGATGGACGAGTGGGCCGTCGCCGATCTGGAAGAACTGGTGCGCCGGTCGGCACCCTTCGCCGGGCTCACCCGCGGCGTGCTGGAGTCGGTGCTCGACATGCTGGCCGGCCGCTACCCCAGTGACGAGTTCGCCGAGCTGCGGCCCCGGCTCGTCTGGGACCGGCACGGTGACGTGCTCACCGCCCGGCCCGGGGCCCAACGGCTCGCGGTCACCAGCGGCGGCACGATTCCCGACCGAGGGCTGTTCGGCGTCTTCCTGGCCGGCGGTGACGAGGCCCGCAAGGGTGCCGGGCGGCGCGTCGGCGAGCTGGACGAGGAGATGGTCTACGAGTCCCGCGTCGGCGACGTCTTCACCCTCGGCTCCTCGGCCTGGCGCATCGAAGACATCACCCACGACCGGGTTCTCGTCACCCCGGCGCCGGGCCAGCCGGGTCGGCTGCCGTTCTGGAAGGGAGACCAGCAGGGTCGTCCCGCCGAGCTGGGCCGCGCCGTCGGTGCCTACGTGCGCTCGGTCGGCCGGATGAAGGAAGAAGCCGCGCGCGAGCGGGTGATGACCTCCGGTCTGGACGAGTGGGCGGCCGACAATCTCCTCGGCTACCTGGCCGAGCAGAAGCAGGCCACGGGTCATCTCCCCGATGACAAGACCATCGTGGTGGAACGCTTCCGTGACGAGATCGGCGACTGGCGCGTGGTGGTGCACTCGCCGTTCGGCGGTCAGGTGCACTCCCCCTGGGCCCTGGCCCTGGCCGCCCGGTTCCGTGAGCGCTTCGGGGTCGACGTGCAGGCTGCACCGGGTGACGACGGCATCGTGCTGCGCCTGCCCGACATCGAGACCGACGACGGTTCCGCGCCCGACGTCATCGACCTGATCGTGCTCGACCCGGAAGACATCGAGGAGATGGTGACCGCCGAGCTCGGCGGGTCGGCGCTGTTCGCCTCGCGGTTCCGCGAGTGCGCGGCACGGGCCCTGCTGCTGCCGCGCCGTCAGCCGGGCAAGCGCCAGCCGCTGTGGCAGCAACGTCAGCGATCGGCCCAGTTGCTCGAGGTCGCCTCCCGGTACGGCAGTTTCCCGATCGTGCTGGAAACTCTGCGCGAGTGCCTGCAAGACGTGTTCGACGTTCCGGGCCTGGAGTCGCTGATGCGCGACGTGCGAGCCCGTTCGGTGAAGGTGCTGGAGGTGACCACCCAGCAGCCGTCGCCGTTCGCGCGCAGCCTGCTGTTCGGTTACGTGGCCCAGTTCCTCTACGAAGGTGACTCGCCGCTGGCCGAGCGCCGGGCCGCGGCCCTGTCCCTCGACCCCGCGCTGCTGGCCGAGTTGCTCGGCCGCGGCGAGGGTGCTTCGCTGCGTGACCTTCTCGACCCGGACGCCTTGCGGCGCACCGAGGAGGAGCTACAGCGTCTGGCCCCGAACCGCCGGGCGCGCAGCCTGGAACAGGTCGCCGACCTGGTCCGGATGATCGGCCCACTGTCCACGACCGAGGTGGTCGACCGCACGATCGATGCCGAGGCCTGGGCCCTGGTCGAGGCGGGGGCGCCCCTGGGGGCCGCGCCGGCCGCGCCCGATACTCAGGAGGGCTGGGGCAACGACGCGACCGAGGCCGAGATCGCCGCTGCCGGTGCTGATCCCACGTCCCCGGAGGCTGGTTCGGCTTCTCCGGAAGCCGTCTCGTCCGACGGCGAGACCTCTACGGGATCCGTGGAATCCCGCGCCGGTGAAGAGCCGGCGGGTCCTGGCACCACGGCCACCGGACCGGTGGTTCGGCGGCAAACGGCGTCGCCTCGTGCCCCGTCCGCCGATCCCGGCGAGGTGTCGCGCTGGCTCAGTGATCTCGAGGGCGCGCGGCGGCTGATCCGGGTGCGGGTGGCCGGGGAGGAACGCTGGGCGGCCGTGGAAGACTCCGGCCGCCTGCGAGATGCCCTGGGCACGGCGCTGCCGGTCGGGGTGGCGGAGGTGTTCACCGAGCCGGTGCCCGATCCACTGGGCGATCTGCTGTCCCGGTACGCGCGTTCGCACGGCCCGTTCACGGCCGGAGATCTTGCGACGCGGCTCGGGCTCGGTTCGGTCGTGGTGGTCGACGGCCTGCGTCGGCTCGTCGACAGTGGCCGCTTGGTGCAAGGCGAGTTACGTCCGCTGGAATGCGGTGGCGGGCAGGGCCTGGACTACTGCGACGCGGAGGTATTGCGTACCTTGCGGCGGCGGTCGCTGGCGGCGCTGCGGGCCGAGGTGGAACCGGTGCCCGCGATCGACCTGGCCCGGTTCCTGCCCGGCTGGCAGGGCGTCGGCGCTCGCACCCGGGGGGTGGACGGGGTGATGCGGGCCGTCGAGCAGCTGGCCGGGGCCTGGCTCCCGGCCAGCGCCCTGGAGACGCTCGTGATCCCCGGCCGGGTACCCGGTTACACCCCGTCGATGCTCGACGAGCTGACCTCGGCGGGTGAGGTGGTCTGGGCCGGTCACGGCAGCCTGCCCGGTGACGACGGCTGGGTCTCGCTGCATCCGGCCGACCTGGCGCCACTGACGCTGGCTGCTCCGGACGCCGAGTTCGAGCCCGAGGAAAAGCATCTGGCGGTGCTCGACGCCCTGGCCGGCGGCGGGGCCTACTTCTTCCGCGCCCTCAGCGACGCGGTGGCGAGCACCGACGACCAGCAGCTCACGCAGACCCTGTGGGACCTGGTCTGGGCCGGGCAGATCGGCAACGACACCCTGACCGCGCTGCGGGCGAAACTCGCCGGGGGCAGAACGGCACACAAAACCCGGCCCACCGCACCGCGGGCCCGGTACGGACGCTACGGCGGCCTGCGCGCGGCCCGGGCCGGAGCGGGAGCCGGCCGGGCCGCGATGCCCAGCCGCACCGGGCCGCCGCTCGCCGCCGGACGCTGGTCGTTGCTACCCGAACGGGAGGCCGACCCGACCGCCCGGGCTCACGCCCAGGCGGAGGTACTGCTGGAACGGCACGGCGTGGTCACCCGGGGCGCGGTGATGGCCGAGCGGGTGGCCGGTGGCTTTGCAGCGGCCTACCGGGTGCTGGCCGGGTTCGAAGACGCCGGCCGGGTGCGCCGCGGCTACTTCGTCGAAGGGCTGGGCGCCTCCCAGTTCGCCGGCACCGGAGCGGTCGACCGGCTCCGGGCGTCGGCGAGGCCCACCGGCGAGACGTTCGCCTCCGAGGGCGGACTGCGCACCGTGGTTCTCGCGGCCGCCGACCCGGCCAATCCGTACGGCGCGGCGCTGCCCTGGCCCGAGCGCCCGGCCGACAACGCCGGGCACCGCCCGGGCCGCAAGGCCGGGTCGATCGTGATCCTGGTCGACGGCGCGCTCACCCTGTACGTCGAGCGCGGCGGCCGGACCCTGCTCTCCTGGACCGACGAGGAAGAGCTGCTCGGTGCGGCCGCCGACGCCCTCGCCCTGGCGGTACGGGAAGGCGCCCTCGGTCGACTGACCGTCGAGAAGGCAGATGGAGAAGGAGTTCTCAGTCGCGACAATCCCCTGTCCCTGGCCCTGGAACAGGCCGGATTCCGGGCGACGCCCAGAGGGCTACGACTGAGGGCGTGAATACGTGACGAACGTTCGCGGCCCCGCACCCGCGCCGTGGGCGCACACACCTCAGGCGCAAACGTCTCAGGCGGACCCGAAGCGCTCCACGTACCGTCTCTGCCACGGCGTTTCGACAGCGTGCCGGGAGTACCGCTCCCGTACGTAGGCCACGGCGAGCTCGGACGGCACCCCGTCGAGCACCGCGAGGCAGGCGAGTGCCGTGCCGGTGCGTCCGCGTCCGCCCCGGCAGGCCAGCTCGACGCGTTCGTCGCCCGCGCGGGACCATGCCTGAAGCAACATTTTCCGGGCGGCGTCGTGGTCGGCGGGCAGACGGAAGTCGGGCCAGCGGATCCAGCCGGACTCCCAGGCCACGGCCGGCGGCTGCTGGCCGAGCAGGTAGATCCCGAAGTGCGGTGCGGGCCCGGCGGGTGGGCCGTCCCGCAGACCCCGGCCCCGCACGAGACGACCGGAGGGCAGTTCCAGCACACCCCGGTCGAGGGGCTGCCACGGCGCGTCCTGAGCCGGTGGGCCGGTCATGTGAAGCACACCGGTTCCGGAGTACGGCCGAGGATCACCCGGGCCGGGCCGACCACCGCCGGGCCAGGTTCACCGCGTCGCCACATCACCTCCGCAATCATGCACGATCCGGCCCTCAGCCCGAGGGATCAGGAGCGGGACGTGCACGATCACGCAGACGCAGTCGGCCGGGGAAGCCCCTCCCGGCACCGGCCGACCGGGCCGGGGACAGAGTTCAGCCGATCAGGCCGGGGACTGCGAGTGCAGCTTCGCCGATGTGACGAGCTGGTCGAGCAGCCCCTGAATCTCACCCTGACGGCGCTCCAGCGGGGCGAACTCCTGGGTGCTCGCCTCGACGTCGAAGAACATCGAGAAAGCCACCTGGGCCCGCACGTCGATCATGTGGAAGTTCGCCACGATCTGACGCCAGTGCTCGACGGCGCGGATGCCACCGTCGGCGCCGAAGGAGACGAAGCCGACCGGCTTGTTCGCCCACTCCGAGCCGAGCGAGTCGACGGCGTTCTTGAAGGCACCGGGGACGCTGTGGTTGTACTCCGGCGTCACGAAGACGTATCCGTCGCAGGCGTCGATGGCGGCGCTCCAGCGGCGCACGTTCTCCGACTCGTACTGCTTGCCGGCCGCGGCCGGGACCACGGGCGAGGTCAGCAGCGGCACGTCGAACGACTTCAGGTCGATGAGCTCGAACTGCGCGTCGGTACGCCCGTCGGTGGCCGACAGCACCCACTTGGCGATCGACTCGCTGCGGCGGGCGCCGTCACGGATGGATCCGACGATGATGCCGATCTTCATGACCTTCTCCATACTTGAGAACTCAATTACTTCTGCGAGCGCAAGTACAGCACCGCACGAAGGGCGACCGCAAGCGGCCGTTCGGGCCGGTGACCGGGCCGTGGGACAGGTCACGGTGAGGCAGCACGAACACCGGAGCAAGGGGGCAGCCGACGAACGTTCGTGGTCAACGGCCTAGACCTCGACGGTCCCGGTGACGGGCCGGGACTGCGGGGTGGCAGAGGCCTGACGGTCCATCTCCCGCCAGGCGCCACCCCGCAAGGGCTGCAGGGTCATGACGATGTAGAGGACGCCGATGAAGACCAGGGTCGGACGCAGTCCCGCGTGATCGACGGCGAACCCCGCGAGCAGGCTGCCGAGCGGCATCCCGGCCCAGCATCCGGCGCCGACCAGGCCGAACACCCGGGCGCGCATGCGGGGCGGGATGCGTTCCAGTTCCACGGTGCCGAGGATCGGGTTGACCGCCCCGGCACTGAACCCGGCCAGGGCCTTCACCACGAGCAGCATCCAGAACGGCACCCCGGCGGCCAGGGCCAGGAACACCGGCCCGCCGGCCAGGGTGAACGCGATGACGAGGGTGGGCCGTCGCGGCAGCCGATGACCGATCACACCGAACAGCAGGGACCCGACCATGGCCCCACCGCCCATGGCGCCGATCAGCAGGCCGAGCGCGACCGCCCCCCCGAGCTCCCGCTGCGCGTAGACCGGCAGCAGCACGGTACTGCTGGCGGCGTCGAAGAGATTCGTGACCACGACGAGCAGCACGATGGCCCGCAGCAACCGGTCCTGGGCAAGAAACGCCAGCCCTTCCCTCAGGCCCTTCCAATAACCCTCCTCCACCGGTCGCTCACCGTTGGTGGACGAAGAAACTGCGCCCTCGTGGGCGTCCACCATGGGTTGCCGGAAAGTCACGAGGCGGGCCACGAGCAGCGCCGAGACGATGAACGTGGCCGTGTCGACGAACAGGGCCTCCAGGGAACCCAGCGCCACGACCAGGAACCCGGCCGCAGGCGCACCGAGCAACCGCGCCCCGCGCTCGGCCGCCTCCATCCAGCCGACGGCGCGTTCCAGGGGAACGCCGGCCTCCTGGGCGACCTCCGGCAACAGGGCCCGGCGCGCGGTCTGCCCCGGCGCGTCGACCAGAGCCCCGACGAAGGCGAACGCGAACACCGCCCACAGGGGAACGCCGACACTCACGTGCAGCAGCGGCACCATCGCGATCACGCAGCCGCCGAACACATCGGTGAGGATGCTCGCCCGCCGGTAACCGAGCCGGTCGACCACCGCCCCGCCGAACAGATCACCCAGCACGATGGGCAGCGTCGCGACCACACCCGCGACCCCGGTGGCGGACGCCGACCCGGTGCGTGCGAGCACGTAGAGGGGCAGCGAGATCAGCGTGATCATGTTGCCGGTCAGGGAGATCGTGTGCGCCGCATAGAGCGCGTAGAGCGGTGTGGCGCGCTTCGTCCCGAGCGTCATTCCGGCCTCCGGAAGAGCTGGTAGATGAGGGTGACCGTCTCCGTACCGTCCTGGGCGCCCGGGGCCGCCTTGTCCTCCCAGCGCGCGACCAGATCGTTGAGCTCGTCCTGCAGTTCACGCATCTGCTCGAGGGTCAGATGCAGGAAGGAGTCCCCGGTGGTCGCGGCCGCCACCCAGTCCGGGTCCATCGCCGGCTCCGCGGTCAGGTACTGGTCGAAGGTCTGGGCGTAGCGCTGCGCGATCGTCCGGCGCAGGGCTCCCGAGGCCAGCAGTCGTTCGGGGTCTTTCAGGTCGTCGGCCGGCGACCACGAGGTGTGCGTGTGCGAGGCCTTCCACCAGCGCTCGCGCCGGTCACGGGCCAGCTCGGGCGCCTCCTCGACGAATCCGAACTGGGCCAGCTTGCCCACGTGGTAACTGATCGAGCCGGGCGCCTCGTCGAGCAGGTCGCAGAGCATGCCCACACTCTGCGGCCCCCGCACCCGTAGCTCACCGAGCACCGCGATCCGGAGCGGATGAGCCAGCGCCCGCATCGCTTTCGGGTCACTGAGGTTGACCGTGCCGGCGCCGGAGCGGGGCGGTTCCGCCGTGTCTCCCGACTCCGGGACGGGGCCACCCACCGACCTGGTGGCGGGCGTCCCCAGTTCTTCGCCGCCCCCACCGGACACGGTGATCTCGTGCGTCCCGGTCTCCCGGGGCGTCCCCTGTTCATCTCGATCACTCGACCGCGCCATGAGACCCACCATAGTTACACAAGGATTCTTGTACAACATATGTTGTCGATATTCCTGCGGCCACGTCGGCACGACGCACCCCCGACCGGAAGGCATGCTGGACGGATGCCCGAAGGTGATGTGGTGCTGCGGACCGCGCGCCGGCTGCACTCCGCGCTGGCCGGGCGGAAGCTGATCACCGCCGACCTGCGCTGGCCCTCCCTCGCCGACGAGAACCTGGTCGGGCTGGAGGTACTCGAGGTCGTGGCCACGGGGAAGCACCTGCTCATGCGCCTGGAGCAGAACGCCACCCTGCACAGCCATCTGCGGATGGAGGGCTCGTGGCACGTCCACCGCACCGGCGAGCCCTGGCGACGGGCGCGCACCGAGCACGAGATCAGGGCGATCCTGGCCAATCCGGAGTGGACGGCGATCGGCCATCACCTCGGCATGATGGATCTGGTCGCCACCGACCGCGAGCACACGCTCGTCGGCCATCTGGGCATGGACGTCCTCGCGCCCGGCTGGGACGCCGCCGTTGCCACGCAACGCGTGCGTGACCAGGGCGAACGGGAGATCGGCCTGGTGTTGCTCGATCAGCGGGTGATCGCCGGGATCGGTACGTTCTTCATGAGTGAGGCAGCGTTCCTGCGCGGCGTGAATCCCTGGACGCCGACTGCCGAGGTCACCCGGCTAGCCGAGCTCGTGCAGATGGCGCACCGGCTGATGACGGTGAACGTCGACCGTGCCACCCAGGTCACCACCGGCAACGCGCGCAAGGGGCAGGAGGCGTACGTGCATGCCCGCTCGGGCCGCCCCTGTCGTCGGTGCGGCACCACGATCCGGGTCGCCCCGCTGGGTGAGCCCCCGACCGACCGCCCGATCTTCTGGTGCCCCCACTGCCAGCCGGGGGTCGTCCCTACTGATGACGGACGCGCACGACGCCCCTTGGGTGCGGTCCGTCGCGACGGCCCCGGCGTACGTTCCGCAGCCCGCCGGCCCGGCCGGGCGCCCTACCGCCGCTGATCAGGCCGGCTCGTGCACATCTGGCTTCGTGCGGCGGGCGCACCCCCACCCCTCCGTGATCATGGAGGGGCCATCGCCGACCGGGCTGCGGCTCGGCCCTCGGGCACCGCTTTCGGATTCGCGCCGGCGGTGAGGAGAACGAGGGTGCCCTCGTAGAGCAGGTGCAGGTGGGCGCCCAGGGCCGGGTCATCGGTGAGAGCGTCGAACAGGGCGCGCATCCAGGCCTTCTCGGCCCGGATGACCGGCACGGCCGGGTGGTCGGTGTCGCCGAGTTCGGCGTAGGCGTTGACGAAGGCGCAACCTCGCCGTTGCGGCCCCATCCATGCCTCCAGCACGTCGAAGACCAGCAGCACCTGGGACTCGCGGTCCGCAGGAGCACTCTCGAGCCGGGCGAGGAGATGCTCGCGCCAGCGGCCGGCCCGCTGCAGCAGGTACAGCCGCACGAGCGCATCCTTGGAGCCGAACCGGTCGTAGAGAGTCTTCTTCGTCGTGCCGGCGGTCTCGGCGATCAGGTCCACCCCGACGGCCCGCACTCCCCGGTCGTAGAAGAGATCACCCGCCGCGTCCAGCAGCCGCACGCCCGCCGGGGTCATCACCGGCATCGGTGTCAGCACCGGGCGCAGGGAAACGGGCGTGGTCTCGTCGAGGGCGGTGGGTATCTGCAGCACAGGGGCTCTCCTCGTTGTCGGTGCACTGCGAGTATACCGACCGGTGTGGTTACCTGCCGCCATGGCTATCGGAAACCTCCTGTCGAACGCTCCACTGCGCGGCGCCGCCATCGTCGTGGTGTGGAGTTCCGGATTCATCGGGGCCGAGCTCGGAGCCCGGCACGCCGCCCCGGACACCCTGCTGGCCTGGCGGTGTCTGGTGACCGCGGTCGTCCTGCTGCCCTGGGCGCTGCGTGCCGGCCCGCGCCTGGACCGGCAGGAGTGGATCCGCCAGGCCGTGCTCTCGCTGCTGTGCCAGTGCCTGTACCTGGGCGGCGTCTTCTGGGCCGCGTCGGCCGGAGTTCCGGCCGGCACCTCAGCCCTCATCGCCGCGTTGCAGCCGGCCCTGGTGTTCACGGCCGCCGTCCTGCTCGACGCGCAGAAGCTGCGGGCCCGACATCTGGCCGGTCTGGTCCTGGGCACCGCCGGAGTGGCGCTGACCGCGGCCGGGGATCTGCGCGCCGGGGTCACCGCGGTGGCCCTGCTCCTGCCGCTGCTGGCCACGCTGGCCATCACCGCCGGAACCCTGCTCCAGCAACACTGGTCAGCGCAGAACAGCCCGCCACTCATGCTGACCCTGGCCGTGCAGTCCCTTGTCACCGCAGGCTTCTTCACCGTCTACGCCGCCGGGGCGGGCCACCTGACACCTCCCCCGTCCGTGGGCTTCTGGACGGCCGTGGCCTGGTCGGTCGCGGCCGGCATCGGCAGCTACGGCCTCTACTACCTCGTCACCGCCCGCGACGGGGCTGCCCGCGCCAGCATCCTGCTCTACCTGACCCCCGGGGCCACAGCTCTGTGGGCGATACCGATGTTCGGCCAGCCGCTCCGGGCCACGACCGTGCTCGGTCTGCTGATCAGCGCCGGGGCGGTCGCCCTGCTCGGTGCGGGCGGCGACCCGGGCACCGACACGAGCAAAGACTCGGAGCCGACAGAACGTCCCACCGACCTACCCCGACAACTCCGGTCCACCTAGCCTCTCTGACCTCTCTGACCTCTCTGACCGCCCCCCCTTGCATGATCACGAAGAAAAACGGGGCGCCACGTCGCGCAGAAGCGGGCTGCGGTACGCCGGAATGACCACCCGGCGACCCGGCGACTGACGCAAAACGGCACTGCCCCCGGACCATGCGGTCCTGGGACAGTGCCGTGGGCAAAGCTCTGGGGTTATGCGGCCCCGGCCAGCTCGTCGGCCAGACCGTCGGGAACGGTGTCGGGCACGCGGACGGCGGCGGGTACCAGGCTCTCGGCCGCAGCGACCCGTTCGCTCACCTCGTGCAGCACCGAAGACAGCGGAACGGCGAGCGCTCCGCAGATCGAGGCCAACAGTTCGGACGACGCTTCCTTCTGACCGCGCTCGACCTCGCTCAGGTAGCCGAGGGAGACACGGGCGACCGAGGACACCTCTCGCAGAGTGCGACCCTGCTGGCGCCTGGCATCGCGGAGCACGTCGCCGATCTCCTGCCGTAGAAGCACCATGGCGCGCCCTCCTTTCTGTGGTCCTACCCTCGGCGCCCCGCCCGGAAGACGGGACTCGACGGTGTTGGCACCATCTTGCCCCCGAACCGTTACGACCGTGTGGCCGACAGTCCGGCGTCCGTTCGTCTTGACGGACTGTTCTATACCCCGGTCGTTCAGCGTGCGCGGATCGCGGGGACCGGCCGATGGACGTCGTGGTGGATTTACCGTACCCCGCGGCACCGACAACGGTCGCGTAGGAGTCCGAACTGCGCGTGCCGAGACAGCGCTTTCGGACCGGTTGGCAGCTGGCGACATGTGAGCATCAACGGCAGACAGGGCCGTGGTGTTCCGGGGTTGAGGCTACCTGACTCATCTTTGATGGGCCCTTGACGAAAGGCGTCCGGCGTGGGGCCACCGGGCACACCTCAGCCGATCGTGTCGGCAAGGAGTTCCAGGACCTGGAGAGCGCTGCCCAGGCGCACGGCTGCGCGATCGCCGGGCAGGTCGAGCCGAACCACCCGCACCGTGACCCCGCCGTGACCTACGACCGGGTAAAAGCGCTGATCAGTAGCAGGTTCCCGATCTTCGACCGGGGGGCCGGCAACGGCCACGAACACGCGCCCGGCGGGCGCCCCGTCGGCCGGTCCGGGCCCTGCGACCCCGGTCGTGGCGATGCCGATATCGGCCTTCAGCAGGCGCCGCGCACCGGTCGCCATCTGCGCCGCGACGTCCGGATCGACCGGCCCTTTCGCCGAGAGCAGATCCGGATCGACCCCCAGGACGTCCTTCTTGACCTCAGTTGCGTAAGCGACGACGGCCCCGCGCAGCACCGCCGACGCACCCGGAACTGCCACCAGGGAGGCCGAGACCAGGCCCCCGGTGAGGGATTCGGCGACCGCCAGAGTGCGCCCCTGTTCGCTGAGGGCTGAAACGATCCGGGCCGCAACCCGGTCGACATCCGCAGCTGTGACGCCGGTCAGGACGGCCGTCCGGCCCGTCGCAGACGCACGGCCTGGAACACGTAGTCCAGCCCGGTGATCATCGTCAGTGCCACGGCGATACCCATGGCGGCGAATGACACCGGCTCCACCGCATCGGGCAGCGGGCAGATCATCAGCAGGATGGCGACCGACTGGGCGACAGTTTTCACCTTGCCGCCCCGCGAGGCCGCCATCACGCCGTACCTGATCATGAAGAACCGCATGATGGTGATGCCGAGCTCGCGCACGAGCACGATCACGGTCACCCACCACCACAGCGACCCGATGATCGACAGCGAGATCAGCGCGGCACCGATGAGCGCCTTGTCGGCGATCGGGTCGGCGATCTTGCCCAGGTCGGTGACCAGACCACGGCTGCGCGCCAGGTCCCCGTCGATGCGATCGGTGATGATCGCCGCGGCGAAGGCCACGGTGGCCGCGATGCGCCAGCTGGTCTGGTGCCCGTCTTCGTGCAGCATCAGCACGGCGAAGAACGGCACCAGCACGATGCGCAGTCCCGTCAGCGCATTGGCGATGTTCCAGTTACTGGGCGCCGTGGTCGTGGCGCTCACCCTGCTGAGGTCACCGAGGCAGAAGTGGCCGACATGACCGCATCGTCGGCCGGGACCGCGATCAGGTCGACCCCCAGGGACTCGGTGACCACGGCGTCGATCCAGTCGCCCGGCGAGGCCTTCACCCCGGGCAGCAGCATCTGCCCGTCGACCTCCGGGCCCTGATGGGCCGCACGGCCGACGATCGTGTCCGGGTCGTCCTCGTCCACACCCTCGATCAGCACCCGCACCCGCTCGCCGATGCGCTCCTCGGCCCGCTGGGCGGTGAGCTCCTCGACCAGGCCGGTGATGTGCGCGACCCGGGCGGCGATCTCCTCGTCGGGCAGCTTGCCCTCGAGCGTGGCCGCCTCCGTGCCGTCCTCGTCGGAGTAGCCGAACACACCGACCACGTCGAGCCGGGCCTGTGTGAGGAAGCCCGCGAGCTCCTCGAACTCGGCCTCGGTCTCACCCGGGAAGCCGACGATGACGTTGGAGCGGATGCCGGCCTGCGGGCTGCGCTCGCGGATGCTGCGCAGCAGGGTGGTGAAGTCGCCGGTGCTGCCGAAGCGGCGCATGCGGCGCAGCACGGTGTTGGCCGAGTGCTGGAACGAGATGTCGAAATAGGGCGCCACGCCCTCGGTGGCCGCGATCGCGTCGATCAGGCCGGGCCGCAGCTCGGCGGGCTGCAGGTAGGACACCCGCACCCGGTCGATGCCGTCGATGGCCGCCAGCTCGGGCAGCATCGTCTCGAGCAGCCGCAGGTCGCCGAGGTCTTTGCCGTACGAGGTCGAGTTCTCACTGACCAGGAACAGCTCCTTGACGCCCTGCTCGGCCAGCCAGCGGGCCTCGTTGACCACCTCGGCCGGGCGGCGCGAGAGGAAGGCGCCGCGGAAGGCCGGGATGGCGCAGAACGTGCACCGCCGGTCGCAGCCGGAGGCCAGCTTCAGCGGGGACCAGGGACGGCCGTCGAGCCGGCGGCGGATGACGCGCGGGCCGCTGACCGGGGCCAGGCCGGTCGGCAGGTCGTCGATGATCACCGGGTCGGAGCTGTGCCCGGGCACGGCCACGTTCGCGGCGGAGCGCGCGGACGGCGTCAGCGGCAGCAGCGTGCGCCGGTCGACCGGCACGTGCGACTTCGGCTTCTCACCGTGAAGGATGGCGTCGAGGTGACTGGAGAGGTCGGCGTAGGAGTCGAAGCCCAGCACCGCGTCGGCCTCGGGCAGCGAGTCGGCCAGCTGCTCGCCGTAGCGCTCGGCCATGCAGCCGACGGCCACGACGGCCTTCGTGCGGGCGGGGCTGTCTTTCAGCTCGGCAGCCTCCATCAGCACATCGATGGAGTCTTTCTTCGCCTGCTCGACGAAGCCGCAGGTGTTGACCACCGCGACGTCGGCGTTCTCGGCGTCGTCGACGAGCTCCCACCCGGCTGCTGCCAGGCGGCCGGCCAATTCCTCCGAATCGACCTCGTTCCGGGCGCATCCCAGAGTGACCAGTGCGACGGAGCGGGTGTTGGAACGAGGGGCAACCACGCCCACAGACTACTGGCCGTTTCGGGGTCGCGGTTCTGCCCTGGTCAGATGGGCCCCCGATACCTCCTGAACGCCTCCCGAACACCGATGAACGCCGAAGGGCCCCGGTCGTGACGACCGGGGCCCTCCGAACTGCACCACCACCGGCGTCCACCTTCGTGCGGGCGCCGGTCAGAGCGTCTTCAAGGTGTCGTTGATCAGGCGTTCTCGCTGAGCAACGACCGCATCGAACGGGTCGGCTGGAGCCACGCACCACCGGCGGGGAGGTTGTCGAGCCGCACCCGCGGGAGCGGAGTGGTGAACGCGCCGGGGACGTCTTCCAGGTCGACGAACCGGATCACGTCGGACTCCTGGGCGTAGCCCGCGACCTCGACGAACGACAGCACCGTGACGTCGACACCCTCACGGGCCAGCTCTTCGAGCGGCTCGTTGAAGTTACGCCCGTCACCACTGGCCACGACCAGACGGCGCAGCCGGTGCGTGCGGTGGCGCTCGGCGATGTGGGCCAGCATGTCGGCGTCCACGTCGTCGAGCGGGCCCAGCTTCGGCCGGGCGAAGACGGCGTAACCGAACGAGCGGATGGCCTCGACCCAGCCCCGCATGGTCGCGGCACCTCCCGGCGGCACGTTGGCGAACACCGCGCCCTCGACCTCACGGTCACCCGCCTGCGCCAGCAGCCACTTCGCCACCGCGTCGAACCGGGGCCGGGACTGCGCCGAGGGACGGCCGCCGATCACGTTCGAGAGCGTCATATCGATATTGGGTGCATCCCACACCAGAAGATCAAGCTCGGCGCCACCCGGAATCAGGTCGTCCACCGAAAGGGGGGCGTCGTCGCCCATGTCATCAATCATCATCCATACCTGGTTCCCATAGATCTTCTACCCGCCCGGCATCGTCATCCGGCGGGGTCTCCCCCCGAATAAGGGCCAGCGTGCCAGGAAGATCGTCAGGTTTCACCAGGACGTCACGAGCCTTGCTGCCCTCACTCGGTCCCACTACGCCACGGGACTCCAGCAGATCCATCAGCCGGCCCGCCTTCGCGAACCCGACCCGCAGCTTGCGCTGCAGCATCGAGGTCGACCCGAACTGGGAGGTAACGATGAGCTCGGCAGCCGCGAGCAGCAACTCAAGATCGTCACCGATGTCCTCGTCGATCTCCCTGCGCACCGCCACGACGGCCACGTCTTCACGATAGACCGGCTGGAGCTGTTCCTTCACATGCTCGACAACACGTTCAATTTCACTCTCAGTGACCCATGCACCCTGCACACGGATCGGTTTGGACACGCCCATCGGCAGGAAGAGCCCGTCGCCCTGACCGATCAGCTTTTCTGCGCCGGGCTGGTCGAGTACCACCCGCGAGTCGGTGACCGAGCTGGTCGCGAAGGCCATCCGGCTCGGCACGTTGGCCTTGATCAGACCGGTGACGACGTCGACCGAGGGTCGCTGCGTGGCCAGCACCAGGTGGATGCCGGCGGCCCGGGCGAGCTGGGTGATACGGACAATGGCGTCTTCCACATCACGCGGAGCGACCATCATCAGGTCGGCGAGTTCATCCACCACGACCAGCAGGTAGGGGTAGGGCTGGAGCGCGCGGTCGCTGCCGGGCGGGAGCACGACGCTGTTGTTGCGGATCGCCTTGTTGAAGTCGTCGATGTGCTTGAACCCGAACGCCGACAGGTCGTCGTAACGGGTGTCCATCTCCTTCACCACCCACTGCAGAGCCTCGGCGGCCTTCTTGGGGTTGGTGATAATCGGCGTGATCAGGTGCGGAATGCCCTCGTAGGCGGTCAGCTCGACCCGCTTGGGGTCGACCAGCACCATCCGGACCTCGTCCGGCGTCGAGCGCATGAGCAGCGACGTGATCATCGAGTTCACGAACGAGGACTTACCCGCACCGGTGGCCCCCGCCACCAGCAGGTGCGGCATCTTGGCCAGGTTCGCGATGACGAAGCCGCCCTCGACGTCCTTGCCCACACCCATCACCATCGGGTGCTCCGAGCGCCGCGCCGTCTGGCTGCGCAGCACGTCGCCGAGCGCCACGGTCTCGCGGTCGGTGTTCGGGATCTCGATACCGATCGCCGACTTGCCCGGGATCGGCGACAGGATGCGCACGTCGGCGCTGGCCACCGCGTAGGAGATGTTCTTGCTGAGCGCCGTGACCTTCTCGACCTTCACGGCCTGGCCGACCTCGACCTCGTACCGGGTCACCGTCGGGCCGCGGCTGAAGCCGGTGACCTGCGCGTCGATGCCGAAGTCCTCGAACACCCGGGTCAGCGACTCGACCACCTTGTCGTTCGCCTCGCTCCGCTCCTTCGGCGGCGGGCCGCCGCTGAGGATGTCCGAGGGCGGCAGGTGGTAAGTCACGTCGCCGGCGAGCAGCAACTGCTCCACCCGGCCGGGCAGCTGGGTGGTCTCCGGGGGCTCGGGCGGGGTGGAGGGCACCGGCGCGACGGGGACCGGCTGGGTGCGCTCGACCGGCGGGGGCGGAGGAGGTGGGGACTTCTTGAGAGGGGTTCCCCGGCCCGCGTCGAGCAGATCCTGCAGGTCCACCTCGTTGACGTCACGGTCCCGGTCGGCCTGTTCCGCGGCATCGACGTCGAAGACGCGCTGCGCCTTGCTCTTGCGGCCGCGGGCGGGCTGAGGTTCTTCCTCGTCGTCGGGTTTCAGGAGAGGGGTCGCGTAGGCCTCGTCACCGTGCAGCGGGCCCTCGTCGTCGAAGCGGCGGTTGCGGCGGTTGCGGTAGTGGACGTCTTCGTCCGTACCCATCCCGGTGAGCATGTCGTGCACGTACCGCAGGCGTTCCGGGATGGCGTAGACCGGCGTGGCGGTGACGACGAGGATGCCGAAGAAGGCGAGCAGCAGCAGGATCGGCACGGCGGCCCAGGCACTCACCCCGGCGTTGAGCGGGGCGGAGGCCAGATAGCCGATCATGCCGCCGGCGCCGCGCATCTGGCGCGCTCCGTCGGAAGGGCTGGGCAGGCCGGAGGCCAGGTGGGTCAGGCCGGTGGCGGAGACGACGATCGCGGTGGTGCCGATCGCCATCCGGTGCACCGAGGCCATCTCGTCGGGGCGGCGCATCACCAGCCAGCCGCCGACCAGCAGGAGGATCGGCAGGACCAGCGCGACCTTGCCGACCGTGCCAGCGGCGATCGCGTGCACGGCGACGCCCAGGTTCCCGGGCAGGCCCCACCATTCCCGCGAGGCGACCACGATCGCGGCGGCGACGAGGATGAAGCCGACGCCGTCACGCCGGTGGTCCGGGTCGAGGTCGCGGGCACCCTGACCGACGGCCCGGGCTCCCCCGCCGATCAGGTGCGCGACGCCGAGGTAGACGCTGCGGACCATCCGGAACGGGAGTGACGGACGCGACGCCGCGGTGCGCCGGGCCGGCGCCCTCGTGGTGCCCCGGGCGGCCGGCTTCGCCGCGGCCTTGGTCGTGGCCTTGGTCTTCGACGAGGCCCGGGGCTTGGTGGTGCGACCTTTGGACGCAGCGGTCCCGCGGCCCCGGCCCGACGCACTCCTGGAGGCATTCGAGCGTGCCGAACTGCCGCCAGATGTGGACGTACGGGTCGCCATGATGGCGAGGTTACGCGATAGGCACGTCCGATCACGGCTGCAACGCCGAGCGTCACGGTCAGCGGCGGCGGCCCGCCGCCGGGCAGTTCACCGGGGGGCGCAGTCAACTCTTTACCCGTCCGAGACGGACACACCACCGCTCTGCATTACCCGGTTGCGCCCGTCCCCTCTACATTCAGGGGCGTGCCGGCCCAGCAGGAGTGGATCGACGCCGAACCGGGGAACAACCCGGCCCGGACGTCCCACCACCACCCGTTCACCCGTCCGGCCCTCTTCGTGATCGTGCTCGTCGCGATCGCCCTGATCGCCGGGGTGGTCGGGGTCCGGCGGCTGACCCCCGACCCGGTACCCACGTACCCCGCGCAGGCCGACCAGAACGGCTCGTCCACCTGCACCGACCCGTCCACGAACCAGCAGTGGCGGGTGTCGTGGACGGTGTCCGACCGCACCGGGGTGCTGCCCACCGCGATGGCGGTGCGCACGCTGCCCGACGGCGCCTGGACCGACCGCGGCGCCGACCAGTGGCAGCTGCGCTGGAACCAGGCCCCGGCCGAGGTGGCCGGTACCGACTTCGCCTGGGACCACTCCCTGACCGCACCCTTGTCCGGCCTCTCGCAGGTCGCGATCTCGGCCTCCCTCTCACCGCGGTTCGTCACCCCGGACGGCGCCTGCACGGTCTATGCCGCGGCCTTCGGCCCGGGCGCCGCCGGTCGCGGGTCGGTCGCGGTGGTCGGTGACAGCCTGATCGCCCAGCTGATTCCCTCCAACGGCACCGAGTTCGGCTCGTCCGGGGCCACGGTCTCCCCGATCCCGGGTGAGCCGACGGAGTCCCCCTCCCCCTCGAGCGCGTCGACCGCACAGGCCACCGTCGGCGCCGCCGGCTCGGGACCTCTGGTGTCCCTCCTGACGTCGAAAGGGCTGCGCCCGCAGGTGGACGGGCAAGGCGGGCGTCGCTGGGTGGTCGCCCAGGAGCCGTCCGACGCGCTGGACCTGGCCAACGGCACCATGCTCGACGAGCTGCGGGGACTGCGGGAAGCCGGCACCGTGGTCGTGGCGCTGGGCACGAACGATTCCACCTACGCCAGCCTCGCCCCGAACGACGCGCAGTTCGAGATCCGGCTCAGCTGGACCCTGTCGACGTTGCAGGCGACGCTCGACGAGATGGCCCAGCACGGCCACTGCACCGTGCTGGTCAGCATGGCCAGCCAGGGCAAGAAGTACGCCGGCACGCCCCGGGGCAACCGGTTCGAGCTGGCCGCTGCCCGGATCAACGCGGTGCTGCGCTCCAACGCCGAATCCCAGCCCCGCCTGGCCTTCTACGACTGGGGCACGCAGGCCGACCAGCACGCGACCGGCACGGCGGACGCCTGGTTCGGCGCCGACACCATCCACCTGTCACCGGCCGGGATCCCGGTCTACGTCAAGGCCCTCGGCGACGCCGCCGACCTCGGCTGCGGATAGACCTGTGAGCTCTACGGCCAGGTCGGCCGCGAAGGCGGCGTTGTTGCGGATCAGGGCCACGTTGGCGGTCAGACTCCGCCCGCCGGTGAGCTCGTTGACGCGGGCCAGCAGGTAGGGCGTCACGTCCTTGCCGGTCACGCCCTGCTCGTCGGCGTCGGTCAGGGCCTGCTCGATGATGCCGTCGATCTCGTCCGGGGCCAGGGCGTCGGCCTCAGGGATCGGGTGGGCCACCAGCACTCCCTGCGCCAGGCCGAGCCGGCGCTGCGCGTCGACGAGCCGGGCCAATTCACCCGCCGACTCCACCCGGTGGGCGACCGGCAGGCCACTGGTGCGGGAGAAGAACGCCGGGAACTCGTCCGTCCCCACGCCGATCACCGGCACCCCGTATGTCTCCAGTACCTCCAGGGTCTTCGGGAGGTCGAGGATCGACTTGGCCCCCGCGCACACCACGGTCACCGGGGTACTGCCGAGCTCGATCAGGTCGGCGGAGACGTCGAACGTCTGGTCGGCACCCCGGTGCACCCCGCCGATGCCTCCGGTGGCGAAGACGCCGATACCGGCCGCCGCCGCGACATACATCGTGGCGGCAACGGTGGTGCCCGCCGTGGCCCCGGCCGCGACCAGGGCGGCGAGGTCCCGGCGGGAGGCCTTGGCCACGTCACCGGGGCGGGCCAGTTCCTCCAGCGCGGCGTCGTCCAGGCCGACTCGTAGCCGGCCCTTGATCAAGGCGATCGTGGCGGGGACGGCGCCGTGGTCACGCACGACCTGCTCGACGGCCCGGGCCGTGGCGAGGTTCTGTGGATAGGGCATGCCGTGGCTGATGATCGTCGACTCCAGCGCCACCACGGCAAGCCCATGGGACAGGGCCGCGGCGACCTCGTCGCCGACGTCGAGAAAGGGATGACGGACGGCGAACTCGGAAGAAGAGGCCACCTGACGAATCCTCCCCCCGCCGACGGGGGCGCGCCAAGGCTTTCCGGATGTCCCGGCGACGCGGAGTTCCAGAACTCTGGGCACGCTCTGCCTGATCACGAACGATGAGGGTGGCGACCACGTTCGTGGAGGACGCGGGTCACGCGCGGTTCGGGGGTGGCTGGGCACGCACGATGGAGGACGCACGTCACCTGCGGTTCCAGGGCGGTGGCCACTCGCGACGGAGCACGGGTGTCAGGGGTGCGGGAGCACACTGAACTCGCTCTCGACCGTCCTCGCCGCGCGCTCAGCACCTCGGTGGGCCGCTCCCACCAGGTCGAGGCCCTCGACCAGGGCGGCCAGGGTGCCCGCCACCATCGCGTCGCCGGCGCCGGTCACGTCGATCGGGGTGGCGGGGACAGCGGGGAGCTGGGCCATCACCCCGTCACCGGCCACGACCACGCCGTCGGCACCCCGGGTGAGCAGCACCGACTGTGCTCCCGCCTCGAGCAGGCGGCGGGCCAGCCCGGGATCGTCGTCATCGGCGGGGAAGCCGTGGTGCGCCAGCCAGGCCCGGGCCTCGTCGCGGTTGCAGCTGAGTAGGGTCAGGCCGGTCAGGTCACGCGGGAGCCGGATCACCTTGTGGGTCGAGACGGCGTCGAAGACCACGGGCAGATCGCCACCCAGGGCCTCGGCGATCACCGCGGAACTGAGGTTCCCGTCGCAGAAGACCCACGCGTCTTTCGTCGAGGGCCACGCGGAGCGCAGGTGCCCGACCGTGATGCCGTCGAGCACGTCCATCGCGGCGGCGCCGATGGTCAGGTCACCGCCGGGTTCCAGCAGGGCCACGTACTGCGCGGTCGTCCGGCCCGCCAGCACGGCGACGTGCTCGGTACCGATGCCGCGCTCGCGGGACAGATCGAGCAGCACTGCGCCCGGCGCGTCGTCACCGACGGCTGACAGCAGGCTCACGGGAACACCCAGCACCGCCAGGTTCTCCGCGACGTTGCGGGCCACCCCACCCAGCGAGGTGACCCCGGTGCCCGGGTTGGACGTGCCGACGACGGACGGCGCGGTGAAACGGATCTTGAGATCCACCACCGCGCCGCCGGCGCACAGCACATGCGTGATGTCAGGCCTCGATCACCAGGGGGATGATCATCGGACGACGGCGGTAGGACTCGTTCACCCACCGGCCGACGACGCGGCGCACGATCTGCTGGAGCTGGTGTGTGTCGGTGTTGGTGCCGTTGTTCGCCGCGTCGCGCAGGGCGTCGACGATGCGGGGACGGACCTTGTCGAACACGGCCTCGGTCTCGGCGAAGCCCCGGGCGTGGATCTCCGGCCCGGCCACCACCTTGCCGCTGGTCGGGTCGACCACCACGATGATGGAGATGAAACCCTCCTCACCGAGGATGCGGCGGTCTTTCAGATCGGCCTCGGTGATCTCGCCGACGGTGGAACCGTCCACGTAGACCATGCCGCACTCGACCTTGCCGACGACCGTGGCCTTGCCGTCGATCAGGTCGACGACCACGCCGTCCTCCGCCACCAGTACGCGGTCGCGCGGGACGCCGGTCTTGACGGCCAGCTCCGCGTTCGCCACCAGGTGCCGCATCTCGCCATGGACCGGCATGACGTTCTTCGGCTTGATGATGTTGTAGCAGTACAGGAGCTCACCGGCGCTGGCGTGACCGGAGACGTGCACGCGGGCGTTGCCCTGGTGCACGACCTTCGCACCCAGGCGGGTCAGCCCGTTGATCACGCGGAAGACCGAGTTCTCGTTGCCGGGAATGAGGGACGAGGCGAGCACCACGGTGTCGCCCACCCCCACCTCGACGCGGTGGTCGCGGTTGGCCATCCGGGACAGCGCGGCCATCGGCTCACCCTGCGAGCCCGTGCACATCAGCACGACGCGCTCGTCGGGCAGGTCGCCCACGGCCTTGATGTCGATCAGGACACCCGGCGGCACGTTCAGGTAGCCCAGGTCACGGGCGATGCCCATGTTGCGCACCATGGAACGGCCGACCAGGGCCACCCGGCGGTTGTGCGCGTGCGCGGCGTCGAGCACCTGCTGCACCCGGTGCACGTGCGAGGCGAACGAGGCCACGATGATGCGGCGCTCGGCCGCGCCGAACACCGAGTTCAGGACCGGCGTGATCTCCCGTTCGGAGATCGTGAAGCCCGGCACCTCGGCGTTGGTGCTGTCCGGCATGAACAGGTCGACGCCCGCCTCGCCCAGCCGGGCGAAGGCGCGCAGGTCGGTGATCCGGCCGTCCAGCGGCAGCTGGTCCATCTTGAAGTCACCGGTGTGCAGCACGGTGCCGGCGCTGGTCTTGACGGCGACCGCGAGCGCGTCCGGGATCGAGTGGTTGACCGCGACGAACTCGCACTCGAACGGACCGAAGGTCTCGGTCTGCCCCTCCTTCACGGCGAGCGTGATCGGGGTGATGCGGTGTTCCTTCAGCTTCGCCTCGACCAGGGCCAGGGTGAGCTGGGAACCGATCAGCGGCAGGTCGTTCTTCAGGCGCAGCAGGTACGGCACGGCGCCGATGTGGTCTTCGTGGCCGTGCGTGAGCACCACGGCGACCACGTCGTCGAGGCGATCGGCGATATAGGAGAAGTCGGGCAGGATCAGGTCGACGCCGGGCTGGTGGTCCTCGGGGAAGAGGACTCCGCAGTCGACGATCAGGAGCTTGCCCCGGTGTTCCAGGACGGCCATGTTGCGGCCGACCTCACCCAGACCGCCCAGAGCGACGACGCGCAGTGCGCCGTCTTTCATGGGCTTGGGCAGGCCGAGCTGCTCGTTCGGGGTCTTGTTCACGCGGTCACCTCGCGGCAGGCGCCATTACCGGCGCGCTGCTGTGAGGCACCGGTCTCAATTGCCAGGTTCAAAGAAGTTTTGCCTCCTCGAGGTCGCTGCGCAGCAGCGCTACCTCCTCGTTCGTCGCCGCCGTCTGCGGCAGTCGTACTGTTCTGTTGGGCAGTACACCCATGAGTTCCAGGGCAGCCTTCGCCATCACCGCGCCCTGTGCGCGAGTCATGACGCCACGGACCGCAGGCAGTACCTCGGAGTTGATCCGTCGCGCGGTGACCAGGTCACCTGCGTCAACGGCCTCAACCATTCGCCGGTACTGCGCGGCCGCGACATGGCCGACAACACTGATCATGCCGGAGCCGCCGATGCTGAGCCAGGGCAGGTTCAGCTGATCGGAGCCCGAGTACACCTCGAGACCCGTCCGGTCGAGCAGCCAGGACCCGGCGTACAGGTCGTCCTTGGCGTCTTTCACCGCGACGATGCGCGGGTGCTCGGCCAGCTGCAGGAGGGTCTCGGTCTGGATCGGGATGCCCGACCGGCCCGGGATGTCGTACAGCATCACGGGTAGCCCGGTCGCGTCGGCGACCGCGGTGAAATGCGCGATCAGGCCGGCCTGCGAGGGCTTCGAGTAGTAGGGCGTCACGGCCAGCAGGCCGTGGGCCCCGGCCTTGGCGGCCTGGCGGCTCAGCTCGAGGGTGTGGGCCGTGTCGTTGGTGCCGACACCCGCGATGATCACCGCGCGCGACCCGACCGCCTCCACGACCGCCCGCAGGAGCTGTTCCTTCTCCACGTCGCTCGTGGTGGGCGACTCACCGGTGGTGCCGGAGACCACCAGGGCGTCGCACCCGCCCTCGACTAGGTGCGTCGCCAGGCTCTGGGCGACGTCCAGATCGAGTTCCCCGGTGTCGGTGAAGGGCGTGACCATGGCCACGCCGACAGAACCGAACGAACGGGTGACAGGTTCCACGGGCATGGCGCCAAAGGTACCCGGCGCGGGGGCCTGTTCGATGACGGCCGCCCCAGGGCTCGCTGTCACGGTGAGCAGCCGTCGGCCGTCACCGGGCTCGCGGGGAGCGACCGGCACCGACCGCGTTCCCCTGCGACCTGGGCACCGTAAGTGCTCCTGCCCACCCACGGCCGCGGCCGGAGGATGCAAGGCCCGCCACCGGCCCGCACCGGAAATCCGGCGCCCCGGACCGAACCGCACCGAAAGTGAATCCTCCCGGGGCGTGCGGCAAAACAATGAGTCCCGACGCTGGCTCGCTCGGGGGTTCGAGCAGCGTCGGGACTCACCAGGCTCATCGGTCTGCCACGCGGGGATGTTACGGAAACCGTCGAGAAGTGATGCGGGTCACATGACGATTGGTGGTTCACGAATTCCTCCCCCACGCTGAGTGATCAACTACCGGCGACGGTAGGTAATGAAGCGATACCGGGTGCCCGTTCGTGACTCCAGCCAGTCACCGGGTTCCGGCACCCATTCGGAGCCGGTCTCCGGGGCGTACGTGTCGCCGGCCGGGGCCAGATCGACCTCGGTGACCACGAGCTGGTCGGCCGCCGGCAGGTACTCGGCGTAGACCGCTCCCCCGCCGATCACCCAGATGTCACCGTCACCGGCCAGCTCCCGGGCCTTGTGCGGAGTGTGGGCCACGACTGCGCCGTCGGCCTTCCACGACGGGTCGCGGGTGAGCACCACGTTGACCCGGTCGGGCAAGGGACGGAAGCGCTCGGGCAGGGAGTCCCAGGTGGCGCGGCCCATGATCACGGCGCACCCCCGCGTGAGACGGCGGAAGTTCGCCTGGTCTTCCGGGACGTGCCAGGGGATGTCGCCGTCACGCCCGATCACCCCGCCACGGGCCTGCGCCCAGATCAGGGAGAGCGTCACACCGCCACCTGGCCGCGGATCAGCGGGTGCGGGTCGTACCCGACCAGCTCGAGGTCTTCGTAGGTGTAGTCGAAGAGACTCGCTGCCTTGCGGACCTTCAGTTCGGCGAACGGACGCACGTCGCGACCCAGCTGTTCGGCCACCTGATCGACGTGGTTGTCGTAGATGTGGCAGTCGCCACCGGTCCAGATCAGCTCGCCCGGGACAAGACCGGTCTGCTGGGCGACCAGGTGCAGCAGCAGGGCATAACTGGCGATGTTGAACGGCACGCCGAGGAACAGGTCGGCGCTGCGCTGGTAGACCTGCACGCTCAGCTCGCCGTTCGCGACGTAGAACTGGAACAACAGGTGGCACGGCGGCAGCGCCATGTTCTCGATCTCGGCGACGTTCCAGGCCGACACGATCATGCGGCGCGAGTCGGGGTTGGTGCGGATGGTCTGCACCAGGTCGGCGATCTGGTCGACGTGGCCCCCGTCGGGTTTCGGCCACGAGCGCCACTGCACGCCGTACACCGGGCCGAGCTCACCCTCCGGGGAGGCCCACTCGTCCCAGATGCTGACGCCGTTCTCGTGCAGCCAGCTGATGTTCGAGTCGCCGCGCAGGAACCAGAGCAGCTCGACCGCCACCGATTTGAAGTGCACCTTCTTCGTGGTGATCAGCGGGAAGCCGTCGCGCATGGAAAAGCGCATCTGGTGACCGAAGACGCTGCGCGTGCCGGTACCGGTCCGGTCGGACTTGGTGACGCCGGTGGCCATCACGTGCCTGAGCAGGTCTTCGTACTGCGTCGACTTCATGGCTGGGATCGTACGCGGCCCCACCGACAGTTCCGGTGAAGCCTTCCCGATCAGGCCGGTTCAGGCCAGTTCAGGCCGGGACGACCCGTGCGCCCTCGCCGGTCACCACGAAACGCACGGCGGAGAGGTCCTTCACCACGGCCTCGGCCTCCAGTGCGCCGGCCGGGTGCGTGGTCGCGAGCGCGAGCCGGGCCGCGCCGGCGTTGCGGCCGGAAGCCAGGCCGGCCGGTGCGTCCTCCACCACCAGACAGTCCGTGGCGTTCACCCCCAGACGCTGCGCCGCCAGCCGGTAGGGCTCCGGGTCGGGCTTTCCCACCTTCACCATGTCCGCGGTCACCAGAACCGGCGGCGGGACCAGACCGGTGACCCCGATCCGCGCCAGGGCCAGGTTCCGCACACAGGACGTGGCGATCGCCGAACGGCCCGAAGGGGCCAGCGCGGCCAGGGCGTCGGCGGCGCCGGGCAGCACCACGATGCCCTCGACGTCCTGGGTCTCGATCTCCTCGATGCGGCGCACGGCGGTCTCCCACTGTTCCTCGGGCAGGAACCGCGTCACGATCTGTGCTGCCGGGATGCCGTGCCAGCTTCCGAAACCGGTCAGGTGGACCCCGAACTCGTCGGCCCAGCGCAGCCAGGAACGCTCCACCGCGGGGGTGGAGTCGATCAGCGTGCCGTCCATGTCAAACAGGACGGCGGCGAAGGTGCGCCCGGCCAGCGGACCCAGGGAAACGTTGTCGGCCACGACGCCAGACTAGGGCGTGTTGGGGACGTCGCTGCCGCTAGCTGCGGAGGTGCCCCGGTGAGTGGACCGGGCGGGGCCGAAGCCCCCTCGCAGTGGTGCTCCGTGAGCCCGCAGGAGGCGATGGTCCGCAGGAGGCGATGGCCGCCAACCCAGAACTGCCGGTGTTGTCGGTGCCGGGTGGAATGATGTCCCACATGGCATCGAACGTCCTGGTCCGGCCCGCCCACGGCGGCGATCCCGCCGTCATCGGCTCCATCCAGGCCCGCGCCTGGGGGCTCGCGTACGCGAGTCTGCTGCCCGCGCCGGCCCTGGCCGCGCTGAATCCCGAAGAGCTCACACCGGTCTGGCGGGAGGCGGTGCTGCGGCCCCCCAGCCCGAAACACGGCGTGTTCGTGGCTGTCTCCGACGATCTGGTGATCGGCTTCGCCGCGGTCGCGCCGAGCGACGACAAGGACGCGACCGAAGGCGTCGGCTCCCTGGGTGTGCTCGCGGTCGACCCCGGGTACCAGCGGGCGGGGCACGGCTCCCGGCTCCTGGCGGCGGCGGTCGACCATCTGCGGGGTCACGGCCTGACCTCGATGACGGTCTGGGTACCCGAGGCCGACGAGCCCCGGGCGACCTTCTTCGCCTCCGCGGGCATGGTCGCCGACGGCGCCCGCCGCTCGTTCGCCGGCACCGACGGGGCCACGGTCACCGAAGCGCGCTACGGCGCAGACATCGCGGAGTCGTCGGATGCCTGAGTCGGGTACCCGGGTGAACCAGGTGCCACCGACCCCGGAGGTGACGGCCGCCCCGCTCGCCCGTTCCTCCTCCGGCGTCTCCGGGGTGAGGCTCGCCGCTCGGTCCGGTTCCCTGACCGGTAAATCTCTTCGCCTCCCGTCCGGCTCCGCACCCCTGTTCCGATGACCGGCACGCCCCCGTCTCCCCCGGAGGCCACGACCACCGGGACCTCCGCGTCCTTGGCTCCGCGTCTCACCGGGATCGACATCGCCCGCTCGTTCGCACTGTTCGGGATGATGGCCACGCACGTGCTGTCCGGCAGCGAGTCGGACACGGGCGCGATGGGCGTGGTGCACGACATTGCCGGGGGCCGGGCGGCCGCACTGTTCGCCGTGCTGGCCGGGCTGGGGCTGGCGCTGGCCTCCGGGGGTGACCGGCCGACGGCTGAGAAGGTCTCGCGAGTGCGGCGCACCACACTGGTGCGGTCGGGGGCGCTGGTCGTGCTCGGCCTGACGCTGGGGCTGGTCGACACGCCGGTCGCGATCATCCTGGCCTACTACGGGTTGCTGTTCCTGGTCGCGGTTCCGGTGCTGGCGCGGGGTCCTCGATCGCTCGCGGCGGCGGCTGTGCTCGGTGCGGTGGTGACACCGGCGATCAGCTACTGGCTGCGGGGCGCAGGTGGTCTGGACGAGCACTCCGGCAGCAATCTGTCCTGGCGCTCGCTCACCGATGTCACGTCGGTGGTCCGGCATCTGCTGCTGACCGGCTACTACCCCGTGCTCACCTGGACCACGTACCTTTTCGCGGGTCTGGCGATCGGCCGACTGGCCCTGCGGAAACCTCGCGTCGCCGGGGCCGTGGCCTCTACCGGTGCCGTTCTGGCCGCCGGGGCCTGGCTGGTGTCGGAGTTCGCCGTCCGGGCGGGCGGGGGCTTCGCCACGCTGGTGACCGGTGACCTGCTGAGCCGCTACTCCGCCGACGGGCAGACGCCGAACGACGGGTTCTACGGCACCACGCCGGTCAACGACCCGTGGTGGCTGCTCGTGCGGGTGGCCCACAGCGGCTCGATCACCGACCTGGTGCACACCACCGGCACGTCGATGCTGGTCATCGGCCTGACGCTGCTGGTCGTGCACGCTCTGGGCCGTCGCGGTGAAAGGCCGGCGATCGCGCGGGTACCGCTGCACATGCTGGCCGCCGCCGGCTCGATGACGCTGACGCTCTACTGCCTGCACGTGCTCGCGGTCGGGTTCAACAGCAGTGGCGACCTCGTGCCGCCGTGGCCCTACCTGGTGCTGAACGTGGTCGGGGCGATCGTCATCGCCCTGCTGTGGGGTGCGCCCCGGCGCCGCGGCCCGATCGAAGACATGATCGCGACGGCGGCGGCCGGGACGGTCACCAGCTACAGATAGTTCTCGAGCCCCTGCACCAGACCCGGGCGGTCCGCGATCTGGCGCACGGCCAGCAGCACTCCCGGCATGAACGAGATCCGGTCGAAGCTGTCGTGGCGAATCGTCAGCTGCTCCCCCACGTTACCGAGCAGCACCTCTTCGTGGGCCACCAGGCCGCGCAGTCGCACCGCATGCACCCGCACCCCGTCGACGTCCGCACCGCGGGCACCGTCGAGGGCCGACGTGGTGGCATCCGGCGACGGCGCCAGTCCGGCCTCACGGCGCGCCTCGGCGATCTTCGTGGCGGTGTGCCGGGCCGTGCCCGAGGGAGCGTCGGCCTTGTTCGGGTGGTGCAGCTCCACCACCTCGACCGACTCGAAGTGCTGGGCCGCCTCGGCCGCGAAACGCATGAGCAGCACCGCTCCGAGCGCGAAGTTCGGCGCCAGCAGAACCCCGGTGGACGGCGACTTCTCCAGCGCCGCACGAACCTTCGCCAGACCTCCAGCGGTCCAGCCGGTGGTGCCGACCACCGCGTGCACGCCCTGCTCGACACACGTGGCGACCACGTCGTCCACCCCGTCGGGCGGGGTCATGACGACCGCGACGTCGGCCCCCTTGATCCCGGCGAGAAGGTCGTCGCCCCGGCCGATCCGCGCACTGAGCGTCAGATCGCCGGCGGCCTCCACCGCTTCGCAGGTGGCCTTGCCCATCCGACCGGCCGCGCCGATCACTGCTACCGCTGTCACGAGGGCGAAGGTACCAGCGGCCGACGGACGATCACCCGTCGCGACCCCGCTGCAGAGAACTCGTCCGAGTCCGTCATGCCCCGCCTCGCTGTCCTCAGGGACGTCTCACCCCATGACGCACGGACGACCGGGACGGTTGCGACAGGACGCCGCCCTTCACGCCCCAGCTATTTACTAGCCATGGCTACTATTGCCATGTACCGTGAATCCATGGCTCCTCCGGAACCGGTCCACCCGCACGGTCACCTGATCTGGCGGCTCTCCCTGCGCTGGCGGGTGGCCGTCGACCGGGCCCTGACCCCGCTCGGCCTGACCCACGCCCAGTACGTCGCCCTGGCGTCGCTCTCCGCCCTGAGCACCGACGGCCATGCGCCCAGCCAGCGCATTCTCGCCGACCACACCGGCCTGGAGCCGCTCTACGTCTCCAAGCTGGCCCGAGGGCTCGAGGCGGCCGGGCTGATCACGCGTGAGCCCGACCCGGCCGACACCCGCGCGGTCCGGCTCTCCCTCACTCCGGCGGGAGCCGAGGTCACGGAAAAGGCCGTGGACGTCGTCCGCCATCTCGTCGCCCAGTTGCTGGAACCCCTCGGCGGCCCGGAAAGCCCTCGTGCCCGGCAGTTCCGCGAAGACCTCAACACCCTGCTCGATCTCGCACCGGAACCCGAAGGAGCAGCACCATGAGCACTGCCCTCACCGGTCAGCACATCGGCCGCGCCCACTACGCCGTCCGCGCCCTGCTGGAGCAGAAACTTGCCCCGGCCGGATTCGGCTTCGAGACCTGGATCCCGCTGAACGCCGTCGGCACCGGTGGCCCGATCACGCCGCGGGACCTGATCGTGTTCGTCACCGGCGGGCTCAGGATCAGCGAGCAGCGGGCCCGCGAGAGCATCACCACTCTGGTCGAGGCCGGGTATCTCACGGTGGACGAGAACCACGAGCTCGCCCTCACCGACTCCGGCCGACAGCTCTGGACCCGGGTCGACGACGAGGTCAGGCCCCTCACCGGCTATCTGTTCGCGGGCTTCACCGAGGCTGAGAAGGCCACGGCGGCAAGCGTTCTGCTGAAGGTCACCGAGCGGGCGGACGCCGCGCTCGGGTAACGGGGACACTTTGCCTGATCACGAAAAGGTGGGGAGGCACGGCACCCCCACCTTCACCGAACGCTATGACAGGGCGGCGTCCGGGGTGGACGCGACGATCGCCGCCTCGCGGCTGGTGTCTTTCAGGGCCACGCCGGATCGGCCCAGCTGACGGGCACCGGCGATCAGGCCACCGACCACCCGGGCCGCGGCCTCGTACGGAAGACCGCCCGGGCTGTGGATGTTCGAGACGCAGTTGCGGTCGGAGTCGGGCCGGCCCGGTTCCGGGTGGTGGGTCAGGTAGACGCCCAGGCTGTCCGCCACCGACAGGCCGGGCCGTTCACCGATGAGCACGAGCACCGTCGTCACGCCCAGGGCCGCGCCGATGTGATCTCCCAGGCCGACCCGGGCCTGGGTGGCGATGACGGGCGGGGCCAGGGTGAAGGTCGCGGGCAGGACCTCGACCAGCGCCTCCAGCAGGGCCGGGCCGTGGGTCTGCAGAGCCCGGGCGGAAAGACCGTCGGCCAGGACGAATCCGACGTCCGCACCGGTCGACGGCAGACCCGAGAGGTCTCGGGGCAGCCGGCCCCGGTCAGGCCGTCGCAGGTACTCCGCGCGGTTCGCCGCGCGGCTCGTCACCACGACCGGAGCACCGAGCCGAGCACCGGGCCGAGCCCTCCCGGGCTCCCCGTCGACCACCGGCGGGCCGACCGCACCGGTGCCAACGTCGTCCTTCATTCCCGCACAGACGCCCGACCGCACCAGCTCGCCCACCAGGGCATCCACGTCCAGCGGGTCGTGCACCGCGTCGCGGGCCACCGCATGGGCCAGCCGGAACTCCAGCACGCGCGATGTCGGCATGCCGTCACCGGCGCGGCCGAGCCCGATCCGGGCCTGGGTCGTCGCGCGCAGCTCGTCCCAGAAATCCGTCACCGAGCCACTCCCGTCAGGGCCCTCAGGGCGGAGGACGACGCCTCGACCGGCAGTACCCGACCGTCGTCGTCCATCATCTGCATCTTCCCCAGCCAGGCCTCGAACTCCGGGGCGGGACGTAACCCGAGTGCCTGCCGGGCGTAGAGCGCGTCGTGGAAGGACGTGCTCTGGTAGCCGAGCATCACGTCGTCGGCCCCGGGGACCGCGATGACGAACGAGCAACCGGCGACACCGAGCAGGGTCAGCAGGTTGTCCATGTCGTCCTGGTCGGCCTCGGCGTGGTTGGTGTAACAGACGTCGACGCCCATCGGCAGGCCGAGCAGCTTGCCGCAGAAGTGGTCTTCCAGCCCGGCCCGGATGATCTGCTTGCCGTCGTACAGGTACTCCGGCCCGATGAACCCGACCACGGTGTTGACGAGCAACGGCTTGTACTCCCGGCACACCGCGTAGGCCCTGGCCTCGAGGGTCTGCTGGTCCACGGGCCGGCCCCCCACACCTCGGTGGGCGTCTGCCGACAGCGCCGACCCCTGTCCGGTCTCCATGTACATGACGTTCTGGCCGACCGTCCCCCGGGCCAGCGACAACCCCGCCTCGTAGCCCTCCTGCAGCATCGACAGCGAGACGCCGAACCCCTCGTTCGCCGCCTGCGTACCCGCCACCGACTGGAACACCAGGTCGACCGGCACCCCGGCCTCGATCAATCCGATCGTGGTCGTCACGTGCGTGAGAACGCAGGTCTGCGTAGGAATCTCGTACTCCGAGCGAATCCCGTCGAGCAGGTGCAGCAGATCGGCGCAGGTCTGCGGCGAGTCGCCCGCCGGGTTCACGCCGATCACCGCGTCACCGCAGCCGAGCAGCAGCCCGTCGAGGGTCGCGGCGGCAATACCCCGCAGGTCGTCGGTGGGATGGTTGGGCTGCAACCGGGTCGCCAGCCGGCCCGGCAACCCCACCGTCGACCGGAACCCCGTGGTCACCCGGGTCGCCCTCGCCACCGCGATGAGGTCCTGGTTGCGCATGAGTTTGCTGACCGCGGCCACCATCTCCGGGGTCAGCCCGGGGGCGAGCGCACTCAGCACCGAACCCGCTTCAGCACGCGGCGTCAGCTCCAGCAGCCAGTCCCGGAACGCCCCCACCGTCAGTGACTTCACCGGCTCGAACGCCACCGCGTCATGCGTGTCGAGAATGAGCCGCGTGACCTCGTCCGTCTCGTACGGCACCAGCGGTTCCTGGAGAAACTGCACCAGGGGGACGTCGGCCAGCGCCAGTTGCGCTGCCACCCGCTCGGCATCGCTGCCGGCGGCACATCCGGCCAGCTCATCACCCGAGCGCGCCGGCGTGGCCTTCGCCATCAGCTCGACCAGCCCGTCGAACCGGTACGTCGTGCCTCTGCTCGTCTGCGTGTAAACGCCCATGGCACGCCCTCATCCGTCTGTTTACCGCATCCCATCACCGGAGGCCGACCGGGTCAACGAACGGGCCGTTTCGGTCATGGGTCACTGTGTTTCGCCGGTCGCCGGTCAGCCTGCGGACAGCTCAGGACACCAGCGGCTGTGAGGGGCCGGGCGCGACCCAGCGGAAGCCGTCGATGCGGTCGAGGTTCTCCTGGGAGAGGTCGTACAGGGGCTCGTGGGCGAGGATGTCCTCGGTCTGGCCGGCCCGGAATCCGGTGTAGAAGTCGATGTCGATCTCACCACCCCCGGCCAGACTGTAGGCACCCCCGCGCTCAAAGAAACGCAGGAGAGGTTCATAGGGATCGGCATCCGGGCCGAGCCGATGCGCGACATTGTCGTGCCGAGGATCGCCGGCCACCGAGAGCGCGGACCAATGCAGCGCCTGGTAGATCGAGTTGATCGTGTGCACTCCGCCGAACCGACCGTCCCAGTGCGCCCGAAACCGGTCCAACGTGGCCTGTTCCGCCCGGACCCCCGGCGCGACGAGCTGCGCGAGATCTCTGAAGTACCACTGACGCTGCACCCGCCCCTCGGGCAGATGAGACTCAATCGCTGTGCACCAGACCGCTGACCTGCGCAGATGCTCCCGCATGAGCAGTACCCGCGATGTGACCGGGTCTTTCCCGTCGTCGTCGTACTCGACGTCCCAGACAACCTGCTCGATCCGGTCGACCAGGTCCTCAGCTGCCTTGATCATCGCAGGGCTGGTGCCTGTCTGGCCGATCTTCTCATCGAACATCTCGTCCGGACTCCCTGAGTAGGGTCATGGCTGCCTCCACTATCTCGTCGATGCGGGAGAGATCGCCGACCGCACCGGTGCTCGGCCTGGTCCCGCCCCAGCGTCGCCAGTGCTTCAGGACGTCGGAGGCATGTGCATTCGGAGCCACGTCATGAGCTCCATAATGCTGCCGGGTTGCCTGGTTGCTTGCTGTCGGATTCGCATAACAGTCCGGATGCGCCGATCTGTACGGCAGTCCTCTCGCCATGAGCCTGGCCTCCACATACTCGTGCGCGACGAACTTCCTCAGGAGCTCGAGGCCGTCAGCATCCAGTTCACGCCCCGTCGCGACCGATTCCCACCGCCAGGCCTGAGCTCCGTCCGGTGAGAAATACCCGTAGGCGGTCTGTTCGGGACCCGTGGGTGTCACATGCCGGGTCAGGAAGAAGTGACGCTTCACCGTCGCGATGACCTCGATCGGTGCACCGACCACCTGAGCAATGCGCGGAACGTCGTCGCTCATCTGAATAATGCGTGCGTAGATGCGCATCGCCTCGGCATCCTGGCTGTCCTCAGCGTCCGGTGGTTCCGCGAAACGGCGTGGGTCGAGCAGATCCGTGCCCGGCAGACCTGTGCACCCTGGCGGGTTCTGCCCCGGCCAGGACATCTGCGGCTCGTCCGGTGCCGGGCCGGACTCCTCACGCGCCAGGCCCAGGTCGGCGCGGACCTGCTCCACCCGGGTCTCGGTGTCCTGGTGCAGTTCCTCAATCTCTTCGCGGACCTGCTCGATCCGCCCGGCCAGCACCTCGAAACCCGTGAGTTCGGCCCAGTTCTGGGCCTCACCCAGGTGTTCCGAGCAGGAGTGCAGTGCGAGGGCCGCATCAGTCAGGCGTTCGTGGGCCGTGGTCAGGATCGACGCGACGTCGGTGAGTCCCGGGACCGCCGACATCGCGGTCTCCAGGGGATCGGACGTCTCACTGATCGCCTCGATCGCCTCGTCCAGCTGGGCCGCGGCTGCGTCCAGGGCCGCTGAACAGGTCTGCAAGCCCTCGGCCAGGCTGTCCCAGCCATGCACGACCGCGTCGTCCCGCAGCGCCTCGGCTCTCGCGAACAGCGCCGCGACCTCGCCGTACGCCTCCGCAGCCCGCCTCCGCAGAAGCGTCATCGACCTCCCCGTCCCGAAGAGTCAGGGAGGGTATCGGACCGGGAACCCCGCCAGAAATGAAGGACGCCCACCAGCCCGTGGGCTGGTGGGCGTCCTCAATGCAGGTGGTTCGGTCAGCCGACCCGGAAGGGGCGGTTCTCCTCGAAGGGGCCCACCACCGACAGGGACAGCGGACGGGAGGCCAGGTCGGTGGCGAGGTCCTGCACGTCCTGCGCACTGACCGAACGGATCCGGGTCAGTGCCTTGTCCAGGCCCAGGTACTCGCCGTGCACCAGTTCTGCCTTGCCCAGACGGGACATGCGCGAACCGGTGTCCTCTAGGCCCAGCACCAGACCGCCGGCCAGCTGGCCGTGGGCCCGGAACAGCTCTTCCTCCGGCACGCCGTCGGCCGCCAGACGCCGCAGCTCGGCGACCATCAGGGCGATGACCTCGTCGACGCGCGCCGGGGTGCAGCCCGCGTAGAGACCGAAGTAACCGCCGTCCGAGTAGCCGCTCGCGAACGAGTAGACCGAGTAGGCTAGGCCGCGCTGCTCACGGATCTCCTGGAACAGCCGGCTGCTCATGCCGCCACCGAGCACGGCGTTGAGCACGGACATCGCGTAACGGCGGGGATCCGTGGCGACCAGCGAGGTGGTGCCGGCCACGACGTGTGCCTGCTCGGTGTGCCGGTTCACCACGACGAGCCGGTGCGGGGCACCGTCGACGGAGAGCTGCGCCTCCTCCCGCTCGGGGAGAGAGACGTCGCGCCGCGCCTTCGGAGTGTGACCCGCCTCGAGCGCCCAGCCGGACCGGGCGAGGCTGGCGGAGACCAGCTCGCAGACCCGGTCGTGGTCGACGCCCCCGGCCACCGTGACGACCAGGCCCGGAGGCCGGTAGTGCTCGGCGTAGTGGTCGACGATGTTGTCGCGCACGACGGCGCGGATCGTCTCGGGCGTGCCACCGATGGGCCGGCCCAGGGGATGCTGCCCCAGGACGAGCTCGGCGAACCGCTCGTGCACGACGTCCGCGGGATCGTCGTCGTTCATCGCAAGTTCCTCGAGGATGACCCCCCGCTCGCTCTCCACGTCATCGGCGTCGAGTTTGGCGCCCGTCACCATGTCGCAGAGCACGTCGACAGCCATCGGCAGGTCGTCATCGAGCACCCGGGCGTAGTAGCAGGTGTGCTCCTTGCCCGTGACGGCGTTCGACTCACCGCCCACCCGGTCGAACGCGGTGGCGATGTCCATCGCCGTGCGCCGGCTCGTGCCCTTGAACAGCAGATGCTCGAGGAAATGCGTGGAACCGTGGTGCCCGGTGGTCTCGTCGCGCGAACCGACCCCGACCCAGAAACCGATCGTGGCCGAGCGCAGGCCGGGCATGGCCTCGGACAGTACCCGGACCCCGCCGGGGAGAACGGTACGGCGCACGATGGCGCCGCCGTCCTCCCCAGCGATGATCTGGGACGATCCGGAGGCTCCCGCTGCGACCAGCGGCAGAGGAGTCGCCGTCACGTCAGGCAGTCGCGTCGGCCGCTTCGGACTTGCCCTCAGCGTCTTCCTCCAGGACCGGCGCCAGCGAGAGCTTGCCCCGCGGGTCGATCTCGGCGATCTGCACCTGGACCTTCTGGCCGATGCTGAGCACGTCCTCGACGTTCTCCACCCGCTTGCCACCGACCATGCGGCGGATCTGCGAGATGTGCAGCAGGCCGTCCTTGCCCGGCACCAGCGAGACGAACGCACCGAAGGTCGTCGTCTTCACGACGGTACCCAGGTAGCGCTCCCCGACCTCGGGCATGGTCGGGTTGGCGATCGCGTTGATCGCCGTCCGGGCCGCCTCGGCCGAGGGGCCGTCGACCGCACCGATGTACACCGTGCCGTCGTCCTCGATCGAGATGTCGGCGCCGGTGTCGTCCTGGATCTGGTTGATCATCTTGCCCTTGGGCCCGATGACCTCGCCGATCTTGTCGACGGGAACCTTCACGCTGATCACGCGGGGGGCGAACGGGGACATCTCGTCCGGCCGGTCGATCGCCTCGCTCATCACGTCGAGGATGTGCAGACGCGCGTCGCGTGCCTGGGTCAGCGCGGACGCCAGCACCGAGGCGGGGATGCCGTCGAGCTTGGTGTCGAGCTGGATCGCCGTGACGAACTCCGACGTACCGGCGACCTTGAAGTCCATGTCGCCGAAAGCGTCTTCAGCGCCGAGGATGTCGGTGAGCGCGGCGTACTCGGTCTTGCCGTCGACCGTGTCGGAGACCAGGCCCATCGCGATACCGGCGACCGGGGCGCGCAGCGGCACACCGGCGTTCAGCATGGACAGGGTCGAGGCGCAGACCGAGCCCATCGAGGTGGAACCGTTGGAGCCGAGGGCCTCGGAGACCTGACGGATCGCGTACGGGAAGTCTTCCCGGCTCGGCAGGACCGGGACGAGCGCACGCTCGGCCAGGGCGCCGTGACCGATCTCGCGGCGCTTCGGCGAACCGACGCGGCCGGTCTCACCGGTGCTGTAGGGCGGGAAGTTGTAGTTGTGCATGTAGCGCTTGCGGGTCACCGGGGAGAGGGTGTCCAGCTGCTGCTCCATGCGCAGCATGTTCAGCGTGGTGACACCCATGATCTGGGTCTCGCCGCGCTCGAACAGGGCCGAACCGTGCACGCGCGGGATGACCTCGACCTCGGCACCGAGCTGGCGGATGTCCGCCAGGCCACGGCCGTCGATGCGGACCTTGTCCTTGAGGATGCGCTGACGGATCAGCTTCTTGTTGACGGCCCGGAAAGCGGCCGAGACCTCTTTCTCACGACCCTCGAACTCGGCCGCGAACTTGGCCTTGATGCCGTCCTTGAGCTCGTCGAGACGGCTCTCGCGCTCCTGCTTGCCGGCGATCGTGAGGGCCTGCGAGACATCGTCGGACGCCGCGGCGGAAACCGCCTGGAAGACGTCGTCCTGGTAGTCCGGGAACAGCGGGAACACGGCGGTCGGCTTGGCGGCGGCCGCAGCCACCTCGGCCTGGGCCTTGCACAGCGCCGAGATGAACGGCTTGGAGGCCTCGAGGCCGGCGGCCACGACGTCCTCGGTGGGGGCCGCGACGCCCTGGTCCTTGATCAGGGTCCAGGAGCCCTCGGTGGCCTCCGCCTCGACCATCATGATCGCGACGTCTTCGGTGCCGTCCTCGAGGGTGACGACGCGACCGGCGACGACCATGTCGAAGACGGCGCGCTCAACCTCGCTGTGGCGCGGGAAGCCGACCCACTGGCCGTCGATCAGGGCGATACGCACGCCACCGATCGGGCCGGAGAAGGGCAGGCCGGAGATCTGCGTGGACAGCGACGCGGCGTTGATCGCGACGACGTCGTACGGGTCTTCCGGGTTGAGCGCCAGCACGGTGACGACGACCTGGACCTCGTTGCGCAGACCCTTGACGAAGGTCGGGCGCAGCGGGCGGTCGATCAGGCGGCAGGCCAGGATCGCGTCGGTGCTGGGCCGGCCCTCGCGACGGAAGAACGAGCCGGGGATCTTCCCGGCCGCGTACATCCGCTCCTCGACGTCGATCGTGAGGGGGAAGAAGTCGAACTGGTCCTTCGGCTGCTTGCCGACCGTGGTGGCCGACAGGAGCATGGTGTCGTTGTCCAGGTAGACGGCGACGGAACCGGCGGCCTGCTTCGCCAGGCGGCCGGTCTCGAACCGGACCGTGCGCTGGCCGAAGGAGCCGTTGTCGATAACGGCCTCGGCCGCGGTGATCTCGGGACCCTCCAAGGGTCACTCTCCTGTTCTTCCGCGGCTTTTCGCCGCGGCATCGGGCAGGAGTGGTGCGGGAGTCGTGGTCGAGGCGTTCCGGTCTTCGATCGAGGCCCACGCGGGTTGCCTGTCGCTGTACTGACGGCGCCTCGCGGAGGCCACTACCGAGGACCGGTGACCGGTGCTCGCCGACCCCTCCTGTTTTCTTACCTGAGGTTGGTGCGTGGTGCGGGTGATAGGGCGGTGCTGCTTTGCGCTACGGCCCACCGATGACCCGATGATCGGGCAACGACGGGCCGACGACACAACCTGACACACCGAAGAGGCCGTGCCCGGGAGCCCCGGTCACGGCCTCACTTCAGTTAGCGGCGCAGGCCGAGGCGCTCGATCAGCGCCCGGTAGCGGGTGATGTCCTTCTTCTGGACGTACTTCAGAAGGCGACGACGCTGACCGACCAGCAGCAGCAGACCACGACGGCTGTGGTGGTCGTGCTTGTGCTCCTTGAGGTGCTCGGTCAGGTCCTTGATGCGCTGCGTCAGCATCGCGATCTGGACCTCGGGGGAACCGGTGTCACCCTCGACAGTCGCGTACTCCGCGATGATGCTCTGCTTCTTTTCGGCGTCGAGCGGCACTCGATGTCCTCCTGAAAATCGCTGCGCGGCGCGCCGGGGCACATCCACCCGGGCACTCTGGAATCCGCGGCCGATCTAACGGCACCAGCTACGTTAACAGCGCAACGGGCAGTCATCCCAATTGAGCAACGGGTGGTGTGTCGATCAAGCCGGTGTGTTCACTCCCAGCACCTCGCGGCACCGGGCCACATCGGCGTTCATCTGGTCGATGAGCGACGCGATGCCGTCGAACCGCAGCGTGGGCCGCAACCGCTCGACGAACTCCACGGCGACCCGCTCCCCGTACAGGTCCAGGTCGGTCCGGCCGAGCACGTAGGCCTCGACCCGACGCTCCTCACCGTCGAACGTCGGGTTGGTGCCGACCGAGATCGCCGCGGGCAGCCGCTCCCCGGTGTCGTGCCGGGAACAGGCCCCGGGCTCACCGTTCGCGCCCGGGCGCACCAGCCAGCCGGCGTACACCCCGTCGGAGGGCACGGCCCCGATCGCGTCGGCGGTCATGTTGGCGGTCGGGAAACCCAGTTCCCGGCCGCGGTGGTCACCGTGCACGACCACGCCGGTCACCCGGTGCGGGCGGCCCAGCACGTCGGCGGCCTCGACCACCTCGCCCGAGGCGATCAGCTCCCGGGCCAGCGTCGACGACCAGCGCCGGGCGCCGTCCGCCGCCAGCCGGTCGGCCACCTCGTCCACGGAGAAGCCCAGTTCCGACCCGAGCTCGCGCAGCGTGCCGATGTCACCGGCGTTGCGACGGCCGAACCGGGTGTCGGAACCGACCACCACCTCACGCGCCCCCAGGGCGTCCGCCATCACTTCCTGGACGAACCGCCGGGGGCTCCACTGCGCCAGCTCCGGGGTGAACGGCAGCATCAGCACGGCGTCCAGGCCGGTGTCGGCCAGCAGCTCGAGCCGGTGCTCCACGGTCGAGAGCGGCTGGGGAGCCCGCTCCGGGTGCAGCACCGCCAAGGGGTGCGGGGCGAAGGTGATCGCCACCGAACGCCACCCGTGGGCGACCGCGGCCTGCACGGTCCGGTCCAGAACGGCGAGATGACCCCGGTGCACACCGTCGAAGTTCCCGATGGTCACCGCCGAGGGGCCGAAGCCGGGAGGAACCTCGCTCAGTTCCCGCCACACGTGCACCTGGCTCTCTTTCACGGGACAACTCTGCCAGGTGGCCACTTCAGTTCCACGTTCGGTGCTCCGATGTGGTGAAATCAGACGCTCGTCGTGAGAGCAAGATAACAAGCCCCTCACGATCGGCGATTGAGAAAGCACGTTCAGTTAACCAAGTCCAGCGAGGACACCACTATGGACAGCCAGCGTGTCGCCGGACGGGCTCCGATGCCCGCCCAACGAGGGATCGACAGTTTTCTCCACAGCAGCGGTGGGGGCTTCTGCGTGATCTGCGGAACCGTCTGGCCGTGCAGCCAGGCCGCTCCGCAGACCAGCGACGAGAAAGCCATGGCGACCAGCAACAGCTGATCCGGCTCTCAGCCTGTCAGTACGACGAGCGGACGCGCGGTCAGCCCGGCGTCGGCGATGAGAGCCACCAGTGACCCGTCCGGTGCGTACGCCGCAACGGGTCCCGGGCCCAGCTCGCTCGCTTCCAGCCGCTGACCGTGCGCCAGCTTGCGCGCCTCGTCCTGGGTGAGGTCACGGCCGGTGAACGCGGCCCGAGCAGCCTCAGCGATGGGCAACAGGGCGAACGACTCTTCCAGCTCCGGCAGCGTGTGCGCCCCGTCGAGCAGGTAAGGGCCGACCCGGGTGCGCCGCAACGCGGTCAGGTGCCCGGCACTGCCCAGAGCCGCACCGAGATCGCGGGCCAGGGCCCGGATGTAGGTGCCGGACGAGCAGACCACGTGCACGTCCACGTCCAGTACCGGCGTGCCGTCCTGTTCCGCCGGGCGCACCGCCAGCACGCTCAGCTCGGACACCGTCACCGGACGCGCCTCGAGCTGTACGTCCTCGCCCTCGCGCACCCGGGTGTAGGCCCGCTTACCGTCTTTCTTGATCGCGCTGACCGAGCTCGGCACCTGCTGGATCTGGCCGCGCAGGAACTCCGCGGCCAGGTCGACCTCGGCCCGCCCCAGCGGCGCCTGGCCCGGCATCGACGACGGCGTGCCCTCGGCGTCGTCGGTGATCGTGCCGATCCCGAGCCGCATCGTTGCCGCGTAGGCCTTGTCCGCGCCGACCAGATAGGTCAGCAGCCGGGTGGCGCGCTCGACCCCGATCACCAGCACACCGGTGGCCATCGGGTCGAGCGTGCCGGCGTGGCCGACACGACGTGTGCCGGCGAGCCGGCGGATCCGGCTGACGACGTCGTGCGACGTCATCCCGGCCGGCTTGTCCACGATCACCAGGCCGCTGGGACCCGGCTCACGGGACTTCACGCGTCGTCGTCCTCGTCGTCCTCATCCGCCGGGGTGGCGGGCTTCTTGTACGGGTCGGCGTCGCCGGCGTACTGCTTGCCGTTCGCCAGGGCCGCGACCTGCGCATCCTTCTCGTGCGCCTTGGTCAGCAGCTCGGCCATCTGCGCCGCCGTCTCCGGCAGGGCGTCGGCGATGAACTCCAGGGTCGGCGTGAGCCGGATCCCGGTGCGCTTGCCCACCTCGGACCGCAGAACGCCCTTGGCGCTCTCCAGGGCCGCGGCGGTCGAAGCCCGCTCGGTGTCGTCGCCGAAGACGGTGTAGAAGACCGTGGCGTGCTGCAGGTCACCCGTCACCCGGGCATCGGTGACCGTGATGAAACCCAGTCGCGGATCTTTGATCCGCTTCTCCAGGGCCTCGGCCACCACCTCGCGTACCCGGTCAGCCAGCTTGCGTGCCCGTGCCGTGTCGGTCATCGTCCGTCCCGCTCGTCAATCGTCGTCAGTGTCGCTCCACACCCGCAGACGGGCGGAGAGCACTTGCAGTTCGGGTCGGCCGGCCACGAGCCGTTCGCAGGACTCGAGGACCTCGCGGCACTGACCGGACTCGGAGGACACCAGGGCGACGCCGATCTCGGCGCGCCGGTGGAGATTCGCCTCGCCGGTCTCAGCGGCATGCACCTCGAACTTGCGGCGCAGCTCGGCCACGATCGGTTTGATCACCGACCGTTTCTCCTTGAGCGAATGAACATCGCCCAGCAGGAGGTCGAGCGTCAGAGATCCGATGTACACGGCACCTCCCGCGGTTGACGGCGGTGAGGCCGGCCGGTGCGGCCGGCCTCACCTGCCTTCAGCTCGATCAGGCGCGTGCCTTCTCGCGCATTTCGTAGGTCTGAATGGTGTCCTCGTTCTGGATGTCGTTGAACGACCCCAGTCCGATACCGCACTCGAAACCTTCGCGGACCTCGGTCGCGTCGTCCTTGAACCGCTTGAGCGACTCGATCGAGAGGCCCTCGGCGACCATCTTCTCGCCGCGGAACACCCGGGCCTTGCTGTTGCGCCGGATCTCCCCGGAGCGAACGATGCAACCCGCGATGTTGCCGAACCGGCTGGAGCGGAAGATCTCGCGGATCTCCGCGCGACCCAGCTCGACCTCTTCGTACTCCGGCTTGAGGAGGCCCTTGAGGGACGCCTCGACCTCTTCGATCGCCTGGTAGATGACCGAGTAGAAGCGCAGGTCGACGCCCTCGCGGTCGGCGTACTCGGCGTTCTGGCCCTCGGACTTCACGTTGAAGCCGATGATGATGGCGTTGGAGGCCACCGCCAGGTTGATGTTGTTCTTCGTGATCGCACCGACACCACGGTCGATGATCCGAAGCTCGACCTCTTCGCCGACATCGATCTGGAGCAGCGCGTCTTCCAGGGCCTCGACCGAACCCGCGCCGTCACCCTTGAGGATGAGGTTGAGGGTCTCGACCTTGCCCTGCTCGAGGGCCTTGGTGAAGTCCTCGAGGCTGATGCGCTTGCGGGACTTGGCCAGGGCCGCGTTCCGCTCGATCGCCTCACGCTTCTCGGCGATCTGACGGGCGGTGCGGTCGTCGGGCGCCACCAGGAAGGTGTCACCGGCGCCGGGCACGCTCGTCAGACCCAGGACCATGACCGGACGGGACGGCGTGGCCACCTCGACGGTCTCACCGTGCTCGTCGATCATGGCGCGGACGCGGCCGTGGCCGGTGCCGGCCACGATCGAGTCACCGATGCGCAGCGATCCGGACTGGACCAGCACGGTCGCGACGGGACCACGGCCACGGTCGAGGTTGCCCTCGATCGCGACGCCGCGGGCGTCCTTCTCCGGGTTGGCCCGCAGGTCGAGCGCCGCGTCGGCGGTCAGCAGGACGGCCTGGAGCAGACCGTCGATGTTGAGCCGCTGCTTCGCCGAGACCTCGACGAACATCGTGTCACCGCCGTACTCCTCGGCGACCAGGTTGTACTCGGTCAGCTGCTGCCGGATCTTGTCCGGGTTCGCGCCTTCCTTGTCCACCTTGTTGATGGCCACCACGATCGGGACGTCCGCCGCCTGGGCGTGGTTGAGCGCCTCGATCGTCTGCGGCATCACGCCGTCGTCGGCCGCGACCACCAGCACCGCGATGTCGGTGACCTTCGCACCACGGGCACGCATGGCGGTGAACGCCTCGTGACCCGGGGTGTCGATGAAGGTGATCGCGCGGTCCTGGCCATCGTGCGTGGTGTGGATCTGGTAGGCACCGATGTGCTGGGTGATGCCACCGGCCTCACCCGCCACCACGTCGGTCTGCCGGATCGCGTCGAGCAGCTTCGTCTTACCGTGGTCGACGTGACCCATCACGGTCACGACCGGCGGCCGCGCCACGAGGAACTCCTCGTCGGCCTCGGCCTCGCCCTCGATGTCGATGTCGAAGGTGCCCAGCAGCTCGCGGTCCTCGTCTTCCGGCGAGACGACCTGGATGACGTAACCCAGTTCCTCACCGAGGACGTCGAACGTCTCCTCGTTCAGCGACTGCGTCGCCGTGGCCATCTCACCGAGGTGGAACAGCACGGTGACCAGGCTGGCCGGGTTCGCGTTGATCTTGTCGGCGAAGTCGGTCAGCGAAGAGCCACGCCGCAGGCGGACGATCGTGTTGCCGTCACCGCGGGGAACCGTGACGCCACCGGGAGCCGGTGCCGCCATGCTCTCGAACTCTTGACGCCGCTGACGCTTCGACTTACGGCCTCGCACCGGACGGCCACCGGCGCGACCGAACGCGCCCTGCGTGCCACCGCGACCGCCGCGGTTACCGCCACCACCGGGACGCCCGGCGAAACCGCCGCCGCCACCACCGGGACCACCCGGACCGCCGGGACGACCGCCGAAGCCACCGCGGTTACCGCCACCGCCGCCACCACCGGGGCCACCGCGACCGGGACCACCCGGACGGCCGGCCCCACCGCCACCGGGGCGACCGACGCTGGTACGACCGGGCATCATGCCCGGGTTGGGACGGTTCGGCATGCTGCCGGGACTGGGCCGCGGGCCGCCCGGACGGGGTGCCGGACGGTCGCCGGCGTCGCCACTACGGGCAGCCGGAGCACCCTCGGGACGCGGGCCGCGCTGCGGGCGCGGCATGCCCTGGGAAGGTGCGAAGGGGTTGTTGCCGGGACGCGTGGGGCCGTTGCCCTCACCGCCGCCGCCACCACCGGGACCACCACGACCACCCGGACGGGGCATGCCCTGGGAGGACGCGAAGGGGTTGTTGCCCGGACGCGGCGCGCCGGGACCCGGACGCGGGCCCGGACGGGCGTCGCCACCGGGACGGGGTCCACGGTCCTGACGCTCGGGACGATCGCCGCGCGCGGCCGGGGCCTGCGGACGGGCGCTCGGGCCGGGACGCGGGCCACCCCGCTCGGGACGGTCACCCGAGTGCGGACGGTCGGAACGCTCCGGGCGGGGACCACGGTCCTGGCGCTCGGGACGCTCCGTGCGCTCCGGAGCCGGGGCGGAAGCCGCGGCGGCGGGGCGCTCGGCCGGAGCCGGCGTCGGGCGCGGACCGGGCGTGGGACGCGGACCGGGGGTCGGACGACCACCCTCGGCACGGGCCGGGGCCGGAGCCGTGAACGGGGTGTCACTGGCCGGGCTGGGAGCCGGTGCCGGCGCGGACGGAGCCGCTACGGCCGGGCTCGGAGCCGGACGGGACGGGGTCGGCGCGGCCGGTGTCGGGCCGGGCCGGGCCGGTGCGGCCGGGGTTGCAGCGGCGGCGGGTGCCGACGGTGCAGCCGGGGCGGCCGGGGCCGGGGACGGCGTGGGACGAGCCGGCTTGGCCGGCTTACGGCCACCGGCGCCTTCTGCGGCGGGCATCGCCTCACGGAGGCGGCGCACCACAGGGGGCTCGACGGTGGACGACGCGGAACGGACGAACTCGCCCATGTCCTGCAACTTGCTCAGTACGGTCTTGCTGTCGACTCCGAGCTCTTTCGCGAGCTCATAGACCCGGACCTTTGCCACATCACTCCTGTCTCGGCCCGAGCCAGGAGGAGGCTACGGACCGTAGTTACGTAAAGGGGGTGCTCATCGGAGCGCGCTCATCGGGTGCTCACAGCGCCGACTCTGCCTTCGAAGTGCTGCTCATGGCGTTGGACCCGCTTTCGTCTGGACACATCTGACACCTGTTACGACTTCGCTGCGACGAACTCATGTACCTGCACCGCGTCGAGCGGACCTCCACGGCGGAGTGCCCGGGGAAAAGCCCTGCGGCGTTCAGCGAGTTCAAGGCAGCCCGGCACAGGGTGCAGTGACGCACCTCTGCCGTACAGCTTATGGCCCGGATCGGGGACGACGCACCACTTACCGTCGACCTCTGCCGCGACCACCCGCAACAGGTCGGACCGCTCGGCGCGTTCACGACAGCCCACACACGTACGAATCGGTCCGTGCGGGACCGAGGACGAGCGCTCGGGATTCGTGGCCGCGTCACCGGCCCCGCCCAGCATAGCCCCGGATCCGGCGCGTTTGTTCCCAGGGTCGTTCAAGGCTCGCTCAGAAACTCCCCGGACCGGCCGGCGCCGCCGGTAGATCCGGACCGGATCGTCCCGATTGACCTGCCTGACCTGACTGACCCGACTGACCCGACTGACCCGACTGACCCGACTGGGCCGTGTCGGACCGGATGTCGATCCGCCAGCCCGTCAGCTTCGCGGCCAGGCGGGCGTTCTGCCCCTCCTTGCCGATCGCCAGCGACAGCTGGTAGTCCGGCACGATCACCCGGGCCGAACGGGCGTCCAGGTCGAGCACCTCGACCGACGACACCCGGGCCGGGGACAGCGCACTGGCCACGAACGCCTCGGGCTCCTCGTTGTAGTCGACGATGTCGATCTTCTCGCCGCGTAGCTCGGTCATGACGGCCCGCACCCGCTGCCCCATCGGGCCGATACAGGCGCCCTTGGCGTTGACCCCGGCCACGGTCGCGCGCACGGCCACCTTCGACCGGTGACCGGCCTCCCGGGCCAGCGCGGCGATCTCGACGGTACCGTCGGCGACCTCGGGCACCTCCAGCGCGAACAGCTTGCGCACCAGGTTGGGGTGCGTACGGGAGAGCGTGATCGAGGGCCCTTTCAGGCCCTTGCGCACACCGATCACGTAGCAGCGCAGCCGGGTTCCGTGCGGGTACGTCTCCCCCGGCACCTGCTCGGCCGGCGGCAGGACCGCCTCGACCGTACCCAGGTCGACATGCACCATGCGCGGGTCGGCGCTCTGCTGCACGATGCCGGAGATGATGTCGCCCTCACGGCCCCGGAACTCGCCGAGCACCTGCTCGTCCTCGGCGTCGCGCAGCTTCTGCAAGATCGTCTGCCGGGCGGTGGTGGCCGCAATCCGGCCGAAACCCGCCGGGGTGTCGTCCCACTCACGCTTGATCGCGCCCGTGTCGTCCAGTTCGCGGGCCCAGACCACCACGTGCCCGCTCTTGCGGTCGAGGTCCACCCGGGCCAGCGGCTCGGCTCCCTCGGTGCGGTGGTAGGCCTGCAGCAGAGCCGTCTCGATGGTCGTTACCAGCGTGTTGAGCGGGATTTCCTTTTCGCGCTCGAGCGCGCGCAAGGCCGCCAGATCGATGTCCATCGTTCAGCCCTCGTCCTCGTCGGAGTCGTCGTCCGCCTCGAGGTCGTCGAGGTCGGCGAAGTCGTCGGGGTGCCCGAACTCCAATTCGATACGGCCGCCGGTGATCTCGGCCCAGGGCACCTGGCGCTCGTCGTCCAGCACGATGCCCGCGTCGGTGACGTCGGTGAGCCGGCCCGTCTGCGGGGTGGCACCGGCCACGGCCAGGGTGCGCACGAGGCGCCGCCGGGCACGCATCCAGTGGCGGCGCTCGGTCAGCGGACGGTCGGCACCCGGAGAACTGACCTCGAGCACGTAGGGCAGACCGCCCATCACGTTGCTCTCGTCCAGCGCCTGCGAGATCGACTGCGAGACGATGGCCACGGACTCCATGGGCACACCGCCGAGTTCGGTCTCGGGAAGATCGACCGTCACTCGCAGTACGCGCCGTTTGCCGGCGGGCGTCACGATGACGCTCTCGATCATCAGCCCGGCGTCTGCGGCCAGCGGTTCCGCCAGGGCCCGCACACCGTCGGCTGCCTGTTGTCCGGAGGACGCGCTCATGCCGACCTCCTCGATATTGGATTGGGAAACCATGGTGGCGCACCCGGGCGGGCGCGCCAGCGGACAAACATACCGTCCCTGGCGGGCTTCCCTTGACCTGTGCCCGACTTGTCAAGATCTGCCGGAACCCACGGTTCACATCCGTCTCGTGAAATGATCCCCCGGTGCTGAGCCCGAACACCGGAACGCCCCTTGCCCCACCCGTATCCGCGCCGATGCCACCGGCCGGTCGCAGGGCGTTCCTCGCTCTCGGTGCCCTGGCCCTGACGAGCGTGGGGCTCACTGCCTGTAGTTCCGCGAGTTCCGCGGCCGGCACCACGGCGGCAGCGAATACCGACGCCGGACCCGAGGCGGCCGCCGTCGCGCGGGCCGTGACGACCGTGACGGCGCTGTACGCCAGTGCCTCGGCGCTCGCCTCCGGCACGCTGCCGAACGGCGCGACCCTCCGGATCAAGGGCAGCACGGCGACCTTGCTCACCCGGACGGCCGAGGCGCACACGGCCCAGCTCACGGAGCTCGGCTCCCCGGTGTCCGGGACCGCCTCCCCCACCCCGGGGCCGACCTCGTCCGGCACTTCCGACACTTCCGGTGCAGATTCCCCCGACGCCCTGGCCAAGGCCGAATGGTCTGCGGCCCGAACACTTCTGGGTGACGCCGCCGGCCTGAGCCCGGCCTTCGCCGGGCTGTTCTACCGGCTCGCGGCCTCGTGCGCGGCCAACGCCGACCTGCTGCGCTCGGCCACCGGGGGCAAGGCCTTCGGTGAGCTCACGGTCTCCACGACCGACGACGCGGAACCCTCGCCCACCGGCGACGGGACCCCGACCGCCTCCACCTCCGCAACCCCCGAACCCTCGGGAACGAGCGCCACCGCGTCCTCCAGCACTCTCACCACCGACGAGAGCGGCGCCCTGAACCGTCTGCTGGCCGGAGAACACGCCGCGTTCTACGCGTACCCGCTGGTGGTGGCCCATATCGATGGTGCCCGGCGGGACCTGGCCGACGAGATCTGGGAGGTGCACCGGCAGCAGCGTGACGAGCTGGAGCGTCTGCTGCTGGCCGCGAACGTGGACCCGGTCCAGGGCAGTGCGGCCTACGCGGTGACCACCCCGACCAGTGCCGGCCAGGCCGCGGACCTGGCGGCGACGGTCGAGCAGCGTCTGGCCGGGCTGGCCGTGGACGTCATCGCCGTGGCGCAGGACGACGAGGTCACCACGACCGGCGCAGGGGTGCTGGTCGACTGCACCCGGCGCCAGGCGGCCTGGACGAAGAAGCCGGTCGCCGACCCGGGCCGCAGCTGATCAGCGCCAGCCGTCCACCAGGGTGAGCACGTCGAGGAGCCGGTGCGCCGTGCCGTCCGGAGTCACCTCGACCGGCACCTGCTGATCGGGCGGGAGGTCGCTGTGCGGCACGTGAACGGCCCGCATCCCGACCCGCTGGGCCCCGTGCACGTCTTCGTAGACGCGGTCGCCGACATAGACGCACGCCGTCGGGTCGGGTGATCCGACAGCCCTCAGAGCCGCCCCGAACGCTTCCGGATGCGGCTTCACGTAAGGGATCTCGGACGAGTACACGTCACCGTCGATGAAGTGCAGGATGCCGTCGCGCGCAAACAGGCCGCGGTGGTACTCCCGCGACCAGATGGTGTTGGAGAGCACGCCGATCCGGATGCCGCGATCCCGCAGCCCGGCGAAGACCTCGGGCACGTCCGGGTCGAGATAGGTGTGCGGCTCCCAGAACTCCTCGTAGGCCACCCGGGCGGCGTCATGCCCCGGGTGGTCGGTCTGCACGCCGGCGGCCTCGAACAGCTCGGTAAGGCGAGCGCTGGCGCCACTCTCCTGCAGCCGGGCCCAGGAGTCCCGCTCGGCCTGGCGCATGCGCCGGGCGAGCTCCGTGCCACCGTCAGGATGATCGGCGGCGTAGACCTGCGCGAACACCTGCCACTGCCGGTCCAGGTCGATCGCGTGCCAGGGGGTCAGCGTGCCGCCCCAGTCGAAGATCACGGCATCGATCGCCACGGTTCACCCCTGCGTCGCGAGAACGGCGAGAACAGCTCGCGCGTAAGCCGATTCGACGTCCGCATCGACTTCCCGCGCCGTCGTGCCGTCGTTCGGGGAGAATGTCACCGCGAACCCTCCGGTGACGCTCTCCAGGCTCACGAAGCGCTCCGCGAGCAGCTCCCGCAGCTGGGTCTCACGCGGTATCCAGACCACCTGCTGCTGCTCGAGGGAGTCCAGGGCCCACTCGGTGGTGCCGTTGAAGCCGATCACCTGGCCGCCGGGCACGTCGTGCACCTCGACGACCATGTTGCTGACCACGAAGACCTCGTCGTCCATGCCCCGGTCGGGCAGGACGAAGCGGTCTCCGGGCAGGGGGTTCCAGGCCAGACCGGCCTTCCGCAGTTGCTGTGCCAATGCCAGATCGAGCATGGAACCCCACCCGCCTACTCGTTGATCGCTGCCACCACGTGCTTCACGGCCTCGCCGACCGGCACGTTCTGTGAGTCGCCGCTCTTGCGGTCGATGAACTCGATCACGCCGTCGGCCAGTTTCTGGCCCACCACCAGGATCGAGGGCACCCCGATCAGGTCGGCGTCCTTGAACTTGACGCCGGGCGAGACCTTGGGGCGGTCGTCGAACAGCACCCGGACGCCCGCGGCCTCCAGTTCCCGCGACAGCTTCTCGGCCGCCTCGAACACCGCGGTGTCCTTGGCCGCCTTGCCCTGCGCGATCAGGTGCACGTCGGCCGGGGCCACCTCACGGGGCCAGCACAGGCCCTTCTCGTCCCAGGAGGCCTCGGCGATCGCGGCCAGGGCCCGGCTGACGCCGATGCCGTACGACCCCATGGTCACCGTGACCAGCTTGCCGTTCTGGTCGAGCACCTTCAGCCCGAGGGCGTCGGCGTACTTGCGGCCGAGCTGGAAGATGTGGCCGATCTCCAGGCCGCGGGCCAGCGTGAGGCGACCCTCGCCCCCCTCGGCGGCGCAGACCGGGCAGGCGTCGCCCTCGACCACGTTCGCGGCCTCGATGAAGCCGTCGGCGGTGAAGTCCCGGCCGGCGACCAGGTCGAACACGTGCTGACCGGGCTGGTTGGCGCCGGTGATCCAGGCGCTGCCCTCGACCACGCGGGGGTCGAGCAAGAAGCGGATCTTCGTCTCGGACTCCGTGCCCAGCGCCTGCGGGCCGATGTAACCCTTCACCAGACCGGGGTGCTTCGCGAAATCGGCCGCCTCGAACGCGTCGATCTCGGCCGGGGCCACCGCCGCCTCGAGACGCTTGGTGTCCACCTCACGGTCGCCGGGCACCCCGATCACCAGCGGCTCACGCTCGCCGGTGGGGTGCACCAGGGTGACGACGACGTTCTTCAGGGTGTCGGCGGCGGTGAAGTCGCGGCCGGGGAACATCGCGTTGGCCGCGGTGACCAGCGAGTCGATGGTCGGGGTGTCGGGCGTGTCCTCGACGTGCGCGGCGGGCAGGCCCTCCAGGGGGATCGCGGCCGGCGCGGGCGTGATGACCGCCTCGGAGTTGGCCGCGTAGTGCCCGGTGGTGCAGCGCACGAACGTGTCCTCACCGATCTCGGTGGGGTGCAGGAACTCCTCGCTGCGGCTGCCGCCCATCGCGCCGGACGTGGCCGACACGATCTCGAAGTCCAGGCCGAGCCGCTCGAACGTCTTGATGTAGGCGTCACGGTGCCGCTGGTAGCTGGCTGCGAGACCGGCGTCGTCGATGTCGAACGAGTAGCTGTCTTTCATCACGAACTCGCGGCCGCGCAGCAGGCCGCCGCGGGCCCGCGCCTCGTCGCGGTACTTGGTCTGGATCTGGTAGAGCGAGACCGGCAGGTCCTTGTACGACGAGTACTGGTCTTTCACCAGGAGGGTGAACATCTCCTCGTGCGTGGGCCCGAGCAGGAAGTCGTTGCCCCGCCGGTCTTTCAGGCGGAACAGGTTGTCGCCGTACTCGGTCCAGCGGTTCGTGGCCTCATAGGGCTCGCGGGGCAGCAGGGCCGGGAAGTGCACCTCCTGGAAGCCGGCGGCGTCCATCTCCTCACGGACGATGCGCTCGACGTTGCGGAAGGTGCGGTAGCCCAGGGGCAGCCACGAGTAGATCCCGGGCGCCGCGCGGCGCACGTAGCCAGCGCGGACCAGCAGGCGGTGCCCCGGAACCTCGGCGTCCGCCGGGTCCTCGCGAAGCGTTCGCAGGAACAACGACGACATCCGAAGCAGCACGTGACTCATCCTCCTGGGGGTGGACTGAACAGCTCTACAGCCTAGTCCTTCACCACCAGTGGTTTTACTCCACGGGTGCGGCCGAGAGCGATCCCAGCAGGGACAGGGACCGGGCCGTCTCCGACCCGCGCTCGGCGTGGTAGACCGCCAGGATCTGGCCCGGAGCCTCGGTCAGCGGGAACTTCTCCCGGGAGAGCTCGAGCAGGCCGACCACCGGATGACGCAACCGGAACGACCCGCCGCCCAGCGGAACCACGTCGTGCCGGGCCCACATCCGGCGGAACTCGTCGCTGCCGGCCGACAGCTCCGCGACCAGTTCCGTCAGCCGGGGGTCGGCCGGGTCGTCCATTGCCGAGGTGCGCAGGGCGGCCACCAGACCGGCGAACGCGGGCATCCCCTCCTCGTACAGCGGCCACTCGTCGTTCTCCAGGAACACCGACCGCAGCCGGTTACGCCCCGGGACGAGGCTCGGGATCACCGCGGTGGCCATCGGGTTCGCGGCCAGCACGTCGAACGTGCGGCCCTCCACGAAGGCCGGCAGGCCGATGGCGTCCAGAAATTGAAGGACGCGTGTGGGCACCACCTCGCGCTGCGGCCGGTGGCGCTGGTGCCGGGACCCGGCCAGCCCGAGCAGGTACTCCGTGGCCGTGGCGTCGAGCCGGAACACCCGGGCCACGGACTCGAGCACCTGCACCGACGGGTTCAGGTCGCGCCCCTGCTCCAGTCGCAGGTAGTAGTCGGCGCTGATCCCGGCGAGCGTGGCCACCTCCTCGCGGCGCAGGCCCGGGGTGCGGCGCACCCCGGTCACCCGCACACCGGCGTCTTCCGGCCGGGTCTGCTCGCGCCGCGCCCGGAGGAACTCACCGAGGGTGGAGGACATCTACTGCAGGCGGATCGGGTTGACCACGTCGACGGAGACCGTGAGCAGCGTGAAGGCACCGAAGATCACGATGATCGCCAGGGTGAGCGGGATCAGCTTCTCCCGGTCGACCGGGCCCGGGTCGGGACGTTGACGACGCAGCGCCAGCTTGCGGCGGGCCGCCTCGTACCAGGCCACCGCGATGTGACCACCGTCGAGCGGGGGCAGCGGCAACAGGTTGAACAAGCCCAGGAAGACGTTCAACCCGGCCAGGATGGACAGGAAGGTGGCCCCGCCCTGCAGGCCGCTGGTCTGCACGATCTCCCCACCCAGACGACTGGCGCCGACCACGCTCACCGGGTCGTCGGGAGAGCGCTCGCCCCCGAGCAGGGCGTTCCACAACGAGCTGATCTTGCTGGGCAGCCGGGTGATCGCCTCGACGCCGCTGACCAGCGTCTCCCCGGTGGTCTTGAACGCCTGGCCGACGCTGTCCACGAAGCCGTAGCGGTCGTTGTAGACCTCGGTCTGGTTCTGGATGCCGATGGTCGGGGTGGCGACCAGGGAGCTGGAGTCGGTGGCCCCCAGCGGCGGGCGCTGGGTGTTGACCAACGTCACCTGGGTGGTGCTCTCCTGACCGTCGCGCACGTAGGTCAGCGCCACGGCCTGGTCGGTCGGCTGCTCCCGCACGGCCTTCTGGAACGCCGCGTACGAGGGAATGTCGGAGGTGCCGAGCCGGGTGATCCGGTCGCCCTGTTCCAGCCCGGCCAGAGCCGCGGGCGACTTCGGGTCGTCGGCCGTGCAGGCGCGCAGGGCGCCGTCACTGGTGACGTCGTAGTCCGGGATCACGCACTGCGAGACCGCTCCGACCACGGCCGGGGTCTGGTCCAGGGCCTTGGCGGTCGGCACCCCGAAGAGCCAGAAGGCCGGCACCAGCAGCAGGATGCAGATGACCAGATGGGTCATGGAACCGGCGGCGAGCACGATCGTGCGCTGCCACAACGGCTTCTGCCAGAAGGCCCGGCCCTGCGCCTCGGTCTCCTCGGCCTCGGGTTCCTCCACACCGGGCGCCATCCCGATAATGTTCACGAACCCACCCAGCGGCACGGCCTTGAAGCCGTACTCCGTCTCACCCCGGCGGAACGACCACACCGTGGGCCCGAAACCGGCGAAGTAGCGGGTGACCCGCATCCCGAACAGTTTCGCCGAGAGCATGTGCCCGGCCTCGTGCAGACAGACGCTGATGAGAAGGCCGAGCGCGAACAGGACCACCCCGATCGTGTAACTCATCCCCGCCGTTACTCCCTGATCGCTGTCAGATGCACCCTGTTCGCCCGGATCGGGGAACGCCCCACTTTTATACCCGCCCGGCCTGTCGACCGGTGGCACACGACAGCCCGGGTTCGTTCTCCGGGAGCTCTGTCGGCCGGGATGAACATCCGGTGTACCCACCGTGCGGGTGAGGACAGGTGAGAAGGAGCACCCTCCGGGCACGGCATAATTGACGCTCCGATCCGTTCTGAATGGACGGAAGGGCAGTTAAAACGGGGTTTTCCCAAGGAGGCACGGTTCAGGTCATGAGCGTCAGTCTGGGTATTCCAACCGCGCCGCCGCCCGTTCTCACCCCCCGCCGTAAATCCCGCAAGATCCAGGTCGGCAAGGTCGCGGTCGGCGGCGACGCACCGGTCTCGGTGCAGTCCATGACGACCACGCTGACCTCCGACGTGAACGCCACTCTGCAGCAGATTGCTCAGCTCACGGCGGCCGGGTGCGACATCGTGCGGGTCGCCTGCCCGAGCCAGGACGACGCCGACGCACTGTCGGCGATCGCCCGCAAGTCGCAGATCCCGGTGATCGCCGACATCCACTTCCAGCCGAAGTACGTGTACGCCGCGATCGACGCCGGCTGCGCCGCCGTCCGGGTGAACCCGGGCAACATCCGGCAGTTCGACGACCAGGTCAAGCAGATCGCCAAGGCCGCGGGCGACGCCGGCACGTCGATCCGGATCGGCGTCAACGCCGGTTCCCTCGACAAGCGCCTGCTCGCCAAGTACGGCAAGGCCACGCCCGAGGCGCTGGTCGAGTCGGCGGTGTGGGAGGCCTCGCTGTTCGAGGAGCACGGCTTCCACGACTTCAAGATCTCGGTCAAGCACAACGACCCGGTGGTCATGGTGCGCGCGTACGAGCTGCTCGCCGAGCGCGGTGACTGGCCCCTGCACCTGGGGGTCACCGAGGCGGGCCCGGCGTTCCAGGGCACGATCAAGTCGGCCGTCGCCTTCGGCCACCTGCTCGGCAACGGCATCGGCGACACGATCCGGGTGTCCCTCTCCGCCCCGCCGGTGGAGGAGGTCAAGGTCGGCATCCAGATCCTGCAGTCGCTGAACCTGCGCCCGCGCAAGCTCGAGATCGTCTCCTGCCCGTCGTGCGGTCGCGCCCAGGTCGACGTGTACACGCTGGCCGAACAGGTGACCGCCGGCCTCGAGGGCATGGAGGTGCCGCTGCGCGTCGCCGTGATGGGTTGCGTGGTGAACGGCCCGGGCGAGGCGCGTGAGGCCGATCTGGGAGTAGCCTCCGGCAACGGAAAGGGCCAGATCTTCGTCCGTGGTGAGGTCGTCAAGACCGTGCCCGAGTCGAAGATCGTCGAGACCCTGATCGAGGAAGCGATGCGCATCGCCGAGGAGATGGGCGATGATGCGCCGGAGGGCTCTCCCCAGGTGTCCGTCAGCTGACCTGCGGCGGCTGCGGGGCGCACCATGACGACAGGTGAGGTTTGCACGTGCTGCGCTCGGCGCTGAAGGTTCTGGCCAGGGACGACGTCGAAGAGGCCCTGGCCCTGTGTGCCCAGGACCCGGTCGCGAACCTCTTCGTGGCCGCCCGGCTGCGGGCCCTGAAGGGTGACCCGCGCCGGCACGGCGGCGAGATCTGGGGCTGGTACGAGTCCGGCGCCATGCGCGCCGCCTGCTGGTCGGGCGCGAACCTGGTGCCCGTCAACGCCAACGAGCAGGCCGTGGAGGCATTCGCCTACCGCGCCCGGCGCAGTGGCCGTCAGTGCTCCAGCATCGTCGGCCCCGCCCACATGGTGCTCGGACTGTGGCAGCACCTGCAGGCGTCGTGGGGTCCGGCCCGTGACATCCGCGCCAACCAGCCGCTGATGGCCATGTCCACCCCGCCCACGGTGGAGTCCGACCCCCTGGTGCGCCGCAGCCAGATGTCCGAGCTCGAGCTGCTCGTGCCGGCCTGTGTCGCGATGTTCACCGAGGAGGTCGGCTACTCCCCCGTCGCCGCCGACGGGGGCGCCGTCTACCGGGCCCAGGTCAGCGGCCTGGTCGCGTCAGGCCGTTCGTTCGTGCGCATGGACGAGACCGACTCCGGCCCCGTCGTCGTGTTCAAGGCGGAGCTCGGCTCGGTGGTGCCCGAGGCCGTACAGGTGCAGGGCGTGTGGGTGAACCCGCGCTACCGGGGCCAGGGCGTCGCCGCCCCGGCCATGGCCAGCCTGGTCGAGATCGTGCAGCGCGAGGTCGCCCCGATCGTGTCGCTGTACGTCAACGGCTACAACACCCGGGCCATCCGGGCCTACGAGCGAGTCGGGTTCCAGACGGTCGGCACCTACGCGACCATCCTGTTCTGAAGCCATCACCTCATCTTTGCGGTGAGGTCACCTGGTCGGCGGAGCAGAAGACGCGGGTCTCGTCACCTTCGCTGCCGAGCCGGTCCGGATCGTGTGCATTCCTTGCGGTCAGTCCGCCGAGAATGCACACGATGCCTTGAATTAACGCAGCGAAAGCCTGTTATCGCTTGCTCGATGAAAAACTGGACCGTCCCGGACGAGACCGGTCAGGTCAGGTCAGCTTCGCCATGCGCTCCCGGGCGCGCTCCCGGGCCCAGGTGTCCGCGGCCAGCACGGCCTCGATGGTCAGGTCACCCTCCTGCGCGTGGTCGGCCAGAACGTCGCCGACCACGTCGAGGATCTGGTTGAAACCGATGCGCCCGTCGTGGAAGGCCCAGACGCACTCCTCGTTCGCGGCGTTGTAGACGGCCGGGAACGTGCCTGCCTGCTCCCCCGCGGCACGGGCCAGCCGCACCCCCGGGAAGGCCTCGTCGTCGAGGGGGAAGAACTCCCAGGTGCTCGCGGTGGTCCAGTCCAGTCCGCCGATCGCCCCGGGAACCCGGTGCGGCCAGGCCATCCCGAGGGCGATGGGCAGGCGCATGTCGGGGGGCGAGCACTGGGCCAGGGTGGAGCCGTCGGTGAACTCGACCATCGAGTGCACGATCGACTGCGGGTGCACGACCACGTCGATCCGGTCGAAGGGGATGCCGAACAGCAGGTGCGCCTCGATCACCTCGAGGCCCTTGTTGACCAGGGTGGCCGAGTTCGTCGTGACCATGGGACCCATGTCCCAGGTGGGGTGCTTCAGGGCCTGGGCCGGCGTGACGCTCTCGAGATCGGCCCGGGTCCGGCCCCGGAACGGGCCGCCACTGGCCGTCACCACCAGCCGCTTCACCTCCTCGGGCGTCCCCCCGCGCAGGGCCTGGGCCAGCGCCGAGTGCTCGGAGTCGACCGGCACGATCTGGCCGGGAGCAGCCGCGCCCGTCACCAGTTCGCCACCGATGATCAGCGATTCCTTGTTGGCCAGGGCCAGCGTGCTGCCGGCGCCGAGCGCGGCGAGCGTGGGGGCCAGGCCGATGGCTCCGGTGATGCCGTTCAGCACCACGTCGCCCGGGCGCGCCGCGACCTGCGCGGCAGCATCGGGCCCGGCCAGTACCTCGATGCCGTGTCCCGCCCCCGCGTGATGGGTCAGGAGATCCTCGAGGGCCGCGCGCTTCGACGCGTCCCCGACCGCGACGACCGCCACCCTCAGCTGCGCCGCCTGGGTGGCCAGCAACTCGAGGTTGCCGCCACCGGCGGCCAGGGCGACCACCCGGAAGAGATCGGGATTGCGGTTCACCACGTCGATCGCCTGAGTACCGATGGAACCGGTGGAACCGAGGAGCACGACGTCGCGACGTTCAGACATGGCGGCCAGTCTGGCATCCCGAACCGCAGGCCCGGTGCCGGGGCGGACGGCTCAGGATCGTCGGGGGAGGTGAGGACGGACCGCGCCCGGGCGATCACGAGAAATCTCTACGGAACCTATGCTGGGCCCATGCCCGACTCCACCCTCTCCCCGACCGGCGCGACCGGTGGGATCGCCGCGCAGTACAGCCTCCCGGCCGTCGCCCAGAAGCGCCACCTGGTCACCGAATTGCCCGGTCCCCGCTCCCGCGAGCTGGCGGCCCGGCGGGACGCGGCGGTGGCCTCGGGGGTCAGCAGCCTGATGCCGGTGTTCGCGGCCCGGGCCGGTGGCGGCATCGTGGTGGACGTCGACGGCAACCACCTCATCGACCTGGGTTCCGGCATCGCCGTCACCACGGTGGGCCACGCGGTGCCCGCCGTCGTCGCCGGCGTGCAGCAGCAGATCGCGCAGTTCAGTCACACCTGTTTCACCATCACCCCGTACGAGGGGTACGTGGCGGTCTGCGAGGCGCTCAACCGCCTGACTCCCGGTGACTTCGAAAAGCGTTCCGCACTGTTCAATTCCGGCGCCGAGGCGGTGGAGAACGCGGTGAAGATCGCGCGCCGCGCCACGGGCCGCGACACCGTGGTGGTGTTCGACCACGCCTACCACGGCCGCACCAATCTGACGATGGCGATGACCGCCAAGAACATGCCCTACAAGGACGGTTTCGGCCCGTTCGCCGGCGAGGTGTTCCGGGCGCCGATGTCCTACCCGCTGCGCGACCCGCTCGGTACCGACGGGGCCGCGGCCGCCGCCCGGGCGATCAGTGACATCGAGAGCCAGGTCGGCGCGAGGCGGGTGGCCTGCCTGGTGATCGAACCGATCCTGGGCGAGGGCGGATTTATCGTGCCCGCACCGGGTTTCATCCCGGCCCTGGCCGCCTGGGGCACGGCGAACGACGTGGTGTTCGTGGCCGACGAGGTGCAGTCCGGTTTCGCCCGCACCGGGCACTTCTTCGCCTGCGAGCACGAGGGCGTGGTGCCCGACCTGGTGATCACCGCCAAGGGCATCGCGGGCGGTATGCCGCTCTCAGCGGTCACGGGCCGGGCGTCGATCATGGACGCCGCCCACGCCGGCGGAATCGGTGGCACCTACACGGGCAATCCGGTGTCGTGCGCCGCCGCGCTCGCCGCGATCGCTTCCATCGAGCAGGACGATCTGGTGAACACCGGGCGCCGGCTGGGCGAGCGGCTGCGATCCTTCCTGCTGGACCTCCAGGCGAAGTTCCCACAGATTGCGGACGTCCGGGGGCGCGGAGCCATGCAGGCGATCGAACTGAACGTCCCCGGCTCGGCGACACCGGACGCGGGCCTGGCGGCCCGGGTCGCGAAGCATTGCCACCAGCACGGCGTGATCACCCTGACCTGCGGCACCTACGGCAACGTCATCCGCCTGCTACCGCCCGTCACGATCACCGACGACCTGCTCGACGACGCGCTCGCCGTGCTCACCGAGGCCTTCGCCGAACAGGTCGCCTGACAGCCGCCCGTCCGCCCCAGTCCCCTTGCCCGTGATCATGCAAACCCTCCCCGGAAACGAGAGACCCCGGCCGGGGAGTCAGGTATCGCCCGATCACGAACAGGAAGATGCCGACGGCCGTGGTCGCATGCCGCCTGCCGCCTGCCGCCTGCCGCCTGCCGCCTGCCGCCTGCCGCCTGCCGCCTGCCGCAGGAACACACCCCGGTAGCGTTCCGTGATGCCGTGCCCGGGTCGACCGCCGGGCACTCACCGAGCATCACCAGACGGCCCCGGGCGTCCGGATTCTCCCACCCCGATGTGACGACACCTCCACTGGTTGTAACGAAAACCGGGCCGTTCAGAGGATTCCTCCGTGGGACCCCTGTGGAAGGCTTCACGAACAGGCCGCAATCCCACGGCCCCGTTGAAGCCCTTCTCCCCCAGGGGTCGCACGATGGAAACCGCCTCCGTCCCGTCCGCCCGGCGCGGTCCGGCGACCCACGAGGACGAACACCCGTGGTCGGCGAACGCGGCGCGGCTCGCTCTGCGCCGCGTACTCAGCGACGGTGGTCCGAAAATCGTTTACCAGCCGCAGCTCTCGCTGTCGCGGATGACGGTCGAGGGCTACGAGGCGCTAGCCCGGTTCCCTGGGAGCCCGATCCGCGGGACGGAGGACTGGTTCTCCCGCGCCCGCGAACTCGGCCTCGGCACCGCGCTGGAGTCGGCGGCCGTCGCGAGCGCCCTGGCCCGCCGGCACGAGCGGCCTGCCGGCACCACGATCGCCGTCAACGTCTCGCCGACCGTCTTGACCAGCCCGTCGTTCGTCGCTGTGCTGCCCGCCGACCTGACCGGCATCGAGATCGAGCTGACCGAGCACGAGTGGTCACCGGGCACCGACGTCCTGCGCCGGCGGCTCGACCAGCTGCGCGAACGCGGCGCCCGGGTAGCGATCGACGACGTCGGCACCGCTCACTCCGGCCTGCGCCGGGTGATGGACCTCGTGCCCGACAAGCTCAAGCTCGACCGGGCCCTGGTGCAGGGCGTGGCGGACAACCCGTCGAAGGCCGCGCTGATCCGGGCCGTCGTGGACCTCGCCGAGCAGATCGGGGCCACCGTCTGTGCCGAGGGGGTGGAGAACCTCGACGATCTGGAGGCCGTCGCCGCTCTCGACGTCGCCTCCGCGCAGGGTTGGGCCGTCGGCCTGCCGCAGCCGGAGTTCCGCGCAGCCGAGCCCGACGCCGTGCGTTCGGCCCACGACTGCCTGGTGGTGTTGATGTCCGGTCGGCCGACGCACCCCGGTCGTGCGGCGCGCCCCGGTCGTGCGGCGCACCCCGGGCCTCTGCCACACCCCCGCCCTACGTCACCGACCGCACCCCCGTCACACCTTGCGTCCCCATCACACATCGCGACCCCGTCCCAACTCGCACCACCGGTGCGCCCTGGGCCTCCATCCCACCCGGTACCCACCACCTTCGGACCCCGACCGCCGATCCTGGGCGGGGAGTGCGTCCAGAATCTGACTGACATCAACCTGGCCGACATCAACCTGACCGACATCGACGAGTTCCTGGTCCGCCTCACCTCCGTCACGTCCTTGCCCGGCCTCCGCGCCCTGGTGACCGGCTGCGGTCGGGTGCTCGGCGCGGACTCGCTCGAGATCAGCGTGCTCACCGACGGCGACTCGGCGCTGGTCGCGGCCGGCCACCGCACGGGTCCCGTCCCGACCGGCGACAGCACGCCGACGTATCCCCTGGCCCGCTATCCCCTCACCCAACTCTGTCTGAACACCCGCAGCGTCGTCCCCGTCCACCGCGGTCACGACCCCTTCGGCCACAGCCCCCCGGGCGAGCAGACCGAGCGGGATCTACTGCGGCATCTGCATTTCGAGACCGTGCTGATGGTGCCCGTGATCAGTCGTGACCGGGTGATCGGCCTGCTGGAGTGCTACCGCCGCGACGACGCCCCCTGGTCCCGCCGCCAGATCCGCGGTGCCCGGACGATCGCAGCCATGTTGGGCCCGGTGCTGGACGGGCTGCTGTCCTGAGCACACTCCCTGAGCCGGTTCCCTGAGCCGGGGCGGCCGGTGAGGTCATGCCCTCACCGGCCGGGTGTCCGAATCCGAGGCATTCGTGGCCGACGGCCCCCTCACCACCGGACCCAGCCCCGGCAGACACTCAGACCGTGGTTTCCGTGACGCAGGCTCCCCCGTCCTCCGCCTCACCGTGGGCCCCGTTACGGCGACCGGTCTTCCGTACGCTCTGGACCGCGCAGCTCGCGTCCAACGTCGGAGCCTGGATGCAGAGCGTCGGGGCCCAGTGGTTCCTGGTCGAGCACTCCCACTCCGCGAGCCTCGTCGCCCTGGTGCAGACCGCGTCCCTCCTTCCCGTTCTAGCGCTCTCCCTGCCGGCCGGGGTGCTCGCCGACTCGCTCGACCGCCGTCGCCTGCTGGTCGTCACCACCGCGCTCTCCGCGGTGGCTGCCACCGTCCTGGTCGGGCTCGACGCCACCGGGGTCCTGGCTCCGTGGTCGCTGCTGACCGCGACCTTCGCCCTCGGTTGCCTGTCCGCCCTGACCAGTCCCGCCTGGCAAGCGATCCAGCCGGAACTGGTTCCCCGGGAGGAGATCCCGGCAGCCGCGTCGCTGGGAAGCGTGACCGTCAACGCCGCCCGGGCGATCGGCCCGGCCGCCGCCGGCCTGATCGTCGGGTTCACCGGCCCCTGGTCGGTGTTCGCCCTCAATGCCCTGTCGTTCATCGGCGTGCTCGTGGTGCTGCTGCGCTGGGACCGCCCGCAGCGCCCGGCCCCACTGGCCCACGAGCGGTTCGGCGAGGCTCTGCTGGCCGGCACCCGATACGTTCGCTCAGCCCCCGGGGTACGCCGGATCCTGCTGCGCGCCGGGCTCTTCGCGGTTCCGGCCTGCGCCCTCTGGGCGCTGCTGCCCACCGTCGCCACCGGCACGCTCGGCCTCGGGTCGGGCGGGTACGGCGTGCTGCTCGGGGTACTCGGGGCCGGAGCCGTGCTCGGCGTCTTCGCCCTCCCGGCCCTCCGCCGGCGGCTGAGTTCCTCCTGGCTACTGGCCGGCTCGGCGATCACCTACGCCGTGGGCTGCGCCGCGCCCGCCCTGGGTTCGGTCTGGTTGCTCGTGCCGGTGTTCCTGGTCACCGGCACGGCCTGGATCGTCACGCTGACCACCCTGAACGCCGCCCTGCAGCTGAGCCTGGCCGGATGGGTACGGGCCCGGGGCGTGGCGTTCTACCTGCTCGTCTTCATGGGCGGTCAAGGCGTCGCGTCGTTCGTCTGGGGCCTGGTGGCCGACGCCATCGGCAGCTCGGACGCCCTCCTGATCGCCGCGGGCCTGCTCGTCCTCACCGGCCTGAGCGTGACCGTGCTGCCGCTGCGCGCGGCCACCGGCACGCTGGACCGCACCGTCACCGCTCTCAGCTCCGGCGCACCGGAGCTGGTGTTCGAGCCTGACCCCACCGACGGCCCGGTCACCGTCGAGATCGAGTACACGGTGCGCCCCGGCGAGGCGGCGGCGTTCGTCACCGCGATGAAGGGCGTGGAACGGTCACGGCGCCGCACCGGCGCGATCTCCTGGCGACTGGAACGCGGCGGCGAGAACGATCACACCTACCGCGAGCAGTTCGCCGTGCGCTCGTGGGGCGAGTACACCCGCGCCGGACAGGAACGCTGGACCGGCTTCGACCACGAAACCCTCGACGCCGCCCTGACCCACGTGGAGGGCACCGCTCGCTCCTGCCACTACTTCCCGGTGCCGTAGGAAAGAGCGCACCGCCCTCCCCCCTATTTATCCGTGATCATGCAAAACCTCCCCAGTGTTCTAGAACTGTGAGCCCGAGAGTTCTAGAACGCCGGGGAGGTTTTGCATGATCACGGACAAGGTTGGGGCGGTCAGCTGGCAGGGGTCAGGGGTCAGGGGTCAGGGGTCAGCTGTCAGGTTCAGCTGTCGAAGCCGAGGCCCAGGCGGTCGAGGGTGCGCAGCCAGAGGTTGCGGTGGCCGTTCGAGGCGTCGGCGCGGGCCAGGCTCGCGCGGGTCAGCTCGATCCCGGCCCAGCGCACGGGTTCCGGGGGGAAGGGCAGCGGGGGCCGGCGCACCATGCTCAGCCGGGTGCGCTCGTTCTCGGTGCCCTCCAGCAGGTCCAGGGCCACGCGGGCACCGAACCGGGACGCGCCCACGCCGAGACCGGTGAAGCCGTTGACCGACGCCACCTTGCCCCCGAGCGCCCGGGCCCAGAGCGCCGTGAACCGGGTGCTCGTGTCGATGGCACCACCCCAGGCGTGGCTGAACCGCACGCCCCGCAGCTGCGGGAAGGTGGTGAAGAAGTGCTCGGCCAGGCGTTTCTCGGTGTCGTCCCGGCGCATGCGGCGCTGGGCCAGGTCCGAGCCGTAGTAGTACAGGGCGTCGTAGCCGCCCCAGACCACACGCCGGTCGGGCGTGGTGCGGTAGTAGTGGAACTGGTTGCCGGCGTCTGAGATGCCCTGCCCACCGTGCCATCCCAGGTCGTCCCACTGCCGGTCGGTGAGGGGTTCGGTGGCCAGCACGTGGTCCCAGACCGGCACCGTGAACGGGCGCAGACGGCGCAGCGGGTTCGGGAACACGTTGGTCGCCAGCACCACCCGGCTCGCCCGCACGGTGAACTCCCGCACGACCGAAGATTCCGGGGCCGACGCCAGACCGGTGTCCAGACCCGTGCAGACCCGGGCCGCCACCCGCGTCCCCTCGTCGCGCAGACCCACCACGCGCGTCCCCTCGACGATCGTGACCCCGAGCCGCTCGACCGCGTCGGCCAGCCCCCACACCAGGCGGGCCGGATCGAGGACCGCCGTGGAGTCCGGGTCCACCGCACCCGCCAGGTACGTGTGGGAACCGGCGACCGCCCGGGCGCCCACCGCGTCCACCATCGTCGCCCGGCCACCCAGCTGCTGTGCGACGCGCACCGACTCGGCCAGGTCGTCCACCTGCCAGGGCTCGACCGCAGCGGTCATCTCGCCCGCCCGCGTCCATCCGCAATCGATGCCGTGGCGCGCGATCGACTGCTCGATGCCGTCGAGGTTCTCCCGGCCCAGACGCTCCAGCAGCGCCATCTCACCGGGCCAGCGGGACAGCCCGTTACTCAGGCCGTGCGTCAGGGTGGCCGAGCAGAACCCGCCGTTGCGGCCGCTGGCCGCCCACCCGAGGGAACCCGCCTCGACCAGGGCGACGGATCGTCCCGGATTCTCCTCCACTGCCTGGAGCGCCGCCCACAGGCCGGTGAAACCGCCACCCACGACGAGCAGATCGACCAGCAGGTCGGCGTCGAGACTCCCGCGGGGAGCGGGTGCACCGGCGTTGTCCAGCCAGAGCGGGACGCGGCTGGCCCCGGTCAGGGAGCCACCGGCCCAGGACCTCGTCTGCCTGTTCCGTGCCATCCCCGGCCTCCTGTTTCTAGATGTTCTTGGCCCGCCGCCAGCGGAACAGCTCCGCCGCCAGCACGATCGCCATGGCCAGCAGGAACATCGCCGAGCCGATGACGTACGCGTCGGCCGGGATGCCGCGCCCCGCCGACACGTACACGAACTTGGGGAAGGTGTTGACGTCGCCGGAGACGAAGTTGGTGATGATGAAGTCGTCGAACGACAGGCTGAACGCCAGCAGCGCGGCCCCCGCGATCCCGGGCGCGACCAGCGGCAGCGTGATCCGGCGGAAGGTCTCGAACTCGTTGGCGTAGAGGTCCTGTGCGGCCTGCTCGAGCCGTGGGTCCAGCGAGGCGATCCGGGCCTTCACGGCCACCACCACGAAACTGATGCTGAACATCACGTGCGCGATGATGATCGTGGTGAAGCCCAGCTGCACCCGCATGTTCAGGAACAGCGTGAGCAGCGACGCGGCCAGCACCACCTCGGGCGTGGCCATCGGCAGGAAGATCAGCAGGTTGGTGGTCGTGCGGCCGCGGAACCGGTAGCGGGCCAGCGCGAACGCCACCATCGTGCCGAGCACCGTGGCGATGACCGTCGAGGCCACGCCGATCTTCAGGCTGTTGCCCAGGGCGTTGCAGACGTCCGGGGCGTTGCAGGGGTTGGTCCAGTTCTCCAGCGTGAAACCACGCCAGGTGAGGTTGCTGCGCGCGGGCTGGTTGAAGCTGAACACCATCACGTAGGCGATCGGCGTGAAGATGTACGCGAAGGCCAGCACCCCGTAGATGTGCAGGGCGTGACGGCCGAGCCAGCGACGGGCCTTGATCCCGGTGCTCATACGAGCTCCTCCGTTCCCGCGCGGCGCACGTAGAGCACGACGAGCACCAGGATGATCGCCATCAGGATGAAGCTGAGAGCAGCGGCGGTCGGGTAGTCGACGACGCGGAAGAAGCGGCTCTCCACCACGTTCCCGACCATGGTGGTGCGGTTGTTGCCCAGCAGTGCGGCGTTCACGTAGTCGCCGGAGGCCGGGATGAACGTCAGCAGCGTGCCGGCGACCACCCCCGGCATCGACAGCGGGAAGGTGACCTTGCGCAGCACCGCGAAACCGTTGCCGTAGAGGTCTCCCCCGGCCTCGATCAGCCGCGGGTCGATGCGCTCCAGGCTGGAGTACAGCGGCAGCACCATGAACGGCAGGAAGTTGTAGGTGATGCCCGCGACCACGGCCAGCGGGCTGGCCGTCACCGCCATGTCCTGCGGGATGACGTGTACCCACTTCAGCGAGGAGACCACCCAGCCGTCGTCGGACAGGATCTGCCGCCAGGCCAGCGTGCGCAGCACGAAACTGGTGAAGAACGGGGCCACGACCAGCACCAGCAGCAGGTTGCGGGCGCGGCCGGCCCGGAACGCGATCAAGTAGGCCAGCGGGTAGCCGATCGCCAGGCACAGCACCGTGGCCAGGATCGAGTAGAGGAACGAGCGACCGAAATGGCCCTTGTACTCGCTGATCACGTCCCAGTAGTTCGACAGGTGAAAGGTCTGGACGAACTCGCCGGGGATGCCGGAGCCCGAGGGGGTCTGGGTCGAGGTGCCGGCCAGGGTGAACAGGGGCACGACGAAGAAGATGCCGAGCCAGAGCAGGCCCGGGACCAGCAGGATCAGGACGGTGCGCAGCTGACGGCCGGTGGCGGTCGGCAGCTCTTCGGCGGTGTCGGGCCGGGAGGCGATGGCGGCCATGGCGATCAGCTCTGCGAGGCCGGAGCCGAAGCCGCCGCGGCCAGCGCGGCCGCTTCCTCGTCGACCCCGGCCGTGGCGTCACCGGCGAGGCCGAAACTGTGGTCCGGTTCCCAGACCAGGGTCACCGCGGAGCCGTCGCGGAAACGCTCGGCGATACCCAGGTTCTGGGAGAACACGGTGAGGTTCTGCCCCCACGGCAGACGCACCAGGTACTGGGTGGAGACGCCGAGGTAGCTGGCGTCGACGACCACTCCGCCGGTGAGCCGGTTGAGACCTGGGGGAACGGCGTCCCCTGCTTCCTGGATCCGGATCTTCTCGGGCCGGACGCCGAGCAGCAGATCGGTCCCCTCGACGCAGCGGCGCCGGAGGATCCGCGCCTTCTGTCCGTAGCTCTCCACCACGACGTACTCGCCGTCGGTGCCCGACCGGGTGCCCGGCACCAGGTTGGACTGACCCAGGAAGTTCGCCACGAAGGTGGTGTCCGGCGCCTCGTAGAGGTCGCTCGGAGCTCCCAGCTGCTCGATCTTCCCGTGGTTCATCACCGCGACCCGGTCGGCCATCGTCATGGCCTCTTCCTGGTCGTGCGTGACGTGCACGAAGGTGATGCCCACCTCGGTCTGGATCCGCTTGAGTTCGATCTGCATCTGGCGGCGGAGTTTCAGGTCCAGAGCACCCAGCGGCTCATCGAGCAGCAGCACCTGCGGCCGGTTGACCACAGCGCGGGCCAGAGCGATGCGCTGCTGCTGACCGCCCGAGAGCTGGACCGGCTTGCGCTGGGCCAGGTGCCCCAGCTCGACCAGGTCCAGGGCGTCGGTGGCCTGCTTCTTCACGTCCTTCGCACCGCGTCGGCGCAGGCCGAACGCGACGTTCTCGAAGATCGTCAGGTGGGGGAACAGGGCGTAGTTCTGGAACACCGTGTTCACCGGCCGCTGATACGGCTTCTTGTGCGTGACATCGAGATCGCCCAGGTGGATGGACCCTTCGGTGGGTTCCTCCAGTCCCGCCACCATCCGCAGCGTGGTGGTCTTGCCGCAGCCCGACGGCCCGAGCATGGCGAAGAACTCGCCCTGCGCGATCGTCAGGTCGATGCCGTCGACGGCGGTGAACGCCGAGAACCGCTTGGTCACGCCGCTCAGCCGCAGGTCTCCGCCTGCTTCCGCAGTCGCCATCGGTGCCCTCTTCCTGGGTTGTTACTAGTTACCGAGCACGCGCTGGAACTCGGACGTGAAGTCGGTCTGCTCCGCGCCTTTCAGCGTGCGGAAGACCTTGACCTTGGCCAGGTCCGCGGCCGTCGGGAAGATGTTGGCGTTGCTCGCGAGCGCGGCCAGCTCCTTGTCCTTGCTGGCGGCCATGATGTCCTGGGCGCCCTTGACCGGGCAGATGTAGTTCACGTAGGCGGCCACCTCGGCCGCCACCTCGGGCTCGTAGTAGTAGTTCATGAGGGCCTCGGCGTTCGCCTTGTGCGGCGAGCCGATCGGCACGAGCATGTTGTCGCTCCACAGCGTGCCGCCGGCCTCGGGGATGACGAAACCCCACTTGTCGCCGTTCTCGGCGTTGAGCTGCGTGATGTCACCCGACCAGCCGATCACCGCGACCGCGTCGCCGGAGATCAGGTCCTCCTTGTAGGAGTTGCCCTTGACCTGGCGGATCTGGCCCTCGTTGAGCTGCTTCTCGAGCACGTCGAGGGCGTTGCCGAAGTCGTCGCTGCTGAAGTCGCCGGAGATGTCGACGCCCTGGCCGAGCATGATCAGGCCGAGGGTGTCACGCATCTCGGAGAGCACCTCGACGCGCCCCTTGAGCGAGGGCCGCCACAGGTCGTCCACGCTCTTGATGCCCTGCGGCAGCTTTTCCTTGTTCCAGGCGAGGCCCGCGTAGCCGGACTGCCAGGTCAGGGAGTGCTGACGGCCGCTGTCGAAGTCGACGGTCTTCAGGTTGTCGAGGATGTTCTTGCTGTTCGGGATGTTGGCGAGGTCGAGCTTCTGCACATAGCCCTGCTCGATCACCCGGGCGGCCATGTAGTCGGTGAAGACGATGACGTCCTTGCCGATGTCCTGGCCATTGCGCAGCTGCCCCTGGATCTTGCCGTAGTACGAGTCGTTGTCCTCGATGGCCTCGTCGTAGGTGGCCTCGATCCCGGTCTGCTTCTGGAAGGCCTCGAGCGTCGGGTAGGACTTGCTGTTCTCGTCGTAATCCAGGTACAACGTCCAGTTGGCCCAGTTGACCATCTTGTCCTTGGCCGACGTGTCCTGCGCGGCAGCGGGTTTGGAGTCACTGCTACCAGTGGTGGTGCCCGCGGTGCCGCAGGCGGCCAGGGCGGCGCCGAGGCCGAGCGCACCGGTGCCTCCGAGCAGGGAGCGGCGGGAGAAACCCCGCTGCGCCCGGATCACGGCCGTGGCCTCGGGGGAGAGCGGACGACGACGCTGGGTCATGGGACGAGAGTCCTTTCCTGGCGCTACGGGTGACGTTCTCGGGGCGGCGTCGGCGGGGGGCGTCAGCCTAGGCACGAAATCCGGCATCGACGCCGATCACGCTTGGTTCGCAATACGTCGTTAACTTTCACGGTGACCCGGTGCACTTAACGCTCAGTGAACACTGGTGGATAGGTCTGGCCGAACAGCTCGGATACTGACACGGAGTTAAGAGACACGGCAAGGAGTCAACGTGGTTTTTCGTAGCGTTGACCGGGCAAACGCAACGGATTCGTTACCGGATGTCGACAGGCGCCCGTGAAACCGGTCGATTGTGGGGGTTTCGACGGCTGGAAAACGCAGTGCGGAATTCGCCGTCAATGTTTCGATCATGTGTCCTGAGCGTGGCTACGACCTGGCCACCGGTTCCGTCGTCCCGAACGCACCACAGGCGTGGATTCGAATGTTTCCGCACCAGAGACAACGAAATCTATTGCCGAACCCGCTCCGGACGGGCGAGGATCGAGAGGTGACGCGTAAACCCGTGCCGGCGCCCGGCAGGTCCGCCTCGCAGCCTCTCGACGAGACCTCGAAGCAGATCATCGAACAGCTGCAGGAAGATGGCCGACGCCCGTATGCCGCCATCGGCAAGGCCGTGGGCCTGTCCGAGGCGGCCGTCCGGCAGCGCGTCCAGCGCCTGCTCGACGGTGGGGTCATGCAGATCGTCGCCGTCACCGATCCCCTGCAGGTGGGTTTCACCCGGCAAGCCATGATCGGTGTGCGGGTCGACGGGGAGATCGAGCCGGTCGCGGACGAACTGTCGGCGATGTCCGAGGTGGACTACGTCGTGGTCACCGCCGGCTCGTTCGATCTCCTGGTCGAGCTGGTGTGTGAAGACGACGACCACCTCCTCGACCTGGTCAGCCGCCAGATCCGTGGCCTGTCCGGCGTCCGCAGCACCGAGACCTTCGTCTATCTCAAACTCCGCAAACAGCTCTACAACTGGGGTACCAGATGACCGACGCTTTGACCCAGGCCCTCCAGGACAAGTCCCGGGACCACCTCTGGCTGCATTTCACCCGGCACTCGGGGTATTTCGGGGAAGCACCCGACCCGGTGCCGGTCATCGTGAAGGGCGAGGGGCACCACATCTGGGACTCCACCGGCCGTCGGTACATCGACGGACTGGCCGGGCTTTTCGTGGTGCAGGCCGGTCACGGCCGGGAAAAGCTCGCCGAGGCCGCCGCGAAGCAGGCCAAGGAGCTGGCCTACTTCCCGCTCTGGTCGTACGCCACGCCGCCCGCGATCGAGCTGGCCGAGAAGCTGGCGGGCCACGCGCCGGGCGATCTGAACCGCGTCTTCTTCACCACCGGCGGCGGTGAGGCGGTCGAGACCGCCTGGAAGCTGGCCAAGCAGTATTTCAAGCTCAAGGGCAAGCCGGGCAAGACCAAGGTGATCTCGCGGGCGATCGCCTACCACGGCACCACCCAGGGCGCCCTGTCGATCACCGGGATCCCCAGCCTGAAAGAGGCTTTCGAGCCTCTGGTGCCAGGCGGATTCCGGGTGCCGAACACGAACATCTACCGCGCCGAGCCGCATTGGCGCGACGACCCCAAGGGTTTCGGTCGCTGGGCCGCCGACCGCATCGCCGAGGCGATCGAGTTCGAGGGCCCCGACACCGTGGCCGCCGTGTTCTTGGAGCCGGTACAGAACGCCGGCGGTTGCTTCCCGCCGCCGCCCGGCTACTTCGAGCGGGTGCGCGAGATCTGCGACCAGTACGACGTGCTGCTGGTGTCGGACGAGACGATCTGCGCCTTCGGCCGGGTCGGTGGCATGTTCGCCTGCACCGAGATGGGCTACGTGCCCGACATGATCACCTGCGCCAAGGGCATGACCAGCGGTTACTCCCCGATCGGCGCGATGATCGCGAGCGAGAAGCTGTTCGAGCCGTTCCGCCAGGACTCCACCTACTTCCCGCACGGCTACACCTTCGGCGGGCACCCGGTCTCGGCGGCCGTGGGCCTGGCCAACCTCGAGCTGTTCGAGGAGGAGGGGCTGCTGGAGAACGTACGGGTGAACGGCCCGGTCTTCCGCGCCACCCTGGAGAAGCTGCGCGACCTGCCGATCGTCGGTGACGTGCGGGGCGAGGGCTTCTTCTACGGCATCGAGATGGTGAAGGACAAGACCACCCGGGAGACGTTCAACGACGAGGAGTCCGAGCGTCTGCTGCGCGGATTCCTCTCCAAGGCGCTGTTCGACGCCGGTCTGTACTGCCGGGCCGACGACCGGGGCGACCCGGTGATCCAGCTGTCCCCGCCGCTCACGATCGGGCCGGCGGAGTTCGACGAGATCGAGGGCATCCTCCGGTCCGTCCTGACGGAGGCGTGGAACCGACTGTGAGACAGGAACGTCTGAGGACGCAGGTACGGCGGGCGCCGCACAAGCAGGTCACCTCGCGGGAGGCACTGGACGCGGTGCTCGACGCGGCCCTGGTGGCCCACGTCGCCGTCCCGGCCCCCGGCCGGCTGGCCGTCATGCCGACCGGCATGGCCCGCGACGGTGACCACCTCCTGATCCACGGATCCACCGCGTCCCAGGCGTTCCGCTTCCTCGCGACCGGCGTGGAGACCTGCACCACCATCACCCTGCTCGACGGGGTGGTGGTGGCCCGCAGCCAGTTCGAGTCGTCCATGAACTACCGCAGTGCCATGCTCTTCGGCGGGTACTCCCCGCTGGAGGGCGACGAGAAGGCCCGGGCCCTCGCCGTGCTGTCGGAGGCGCTGATGCCCGGCATGACCCAGGCCCGCACCCCGTCGGTCAAGGAACTGGCGGCCACGTCGGTGCTGGCCCTCCCGCTCACCGAGTGGTCGCTCAAGGTGTCGGCGAAAGACTCCCCCGACGACGCGTCCGAAGATCTGGACTCTTCGGTGTGGGGTGGCATCGTGCCGCTGCACCACACCTGGGGCGAGCCCCTGACCGCTCCCGGCATTCCCGGTGATCCGGCTGTGCCGTCGGCTCTTTCGGACTGGCCGGAAGGCCGTTCGTGAGCTACCCGTCGGTGTCGCTGTGGTTCGACCAGGCGGCGACCGCGGGTGATCAGCTCGCCCCTCGACCTGGTCTGGACGGCGATCTGACGGTCGACGTCGGCATCGTCGGCGGTGGCTTGACCGGCCTGTGGACCGCCTACTACCTGCTGCGGGCCGATCCCACGTTGCGCGTCGCGGTGCTGGAGGCCGAGATCGCGGGCTTCGGGGCGAGTGGGCGCAACGGTGGCTGGTGCTCGGCCCTGTTCCCCGTCGGCGTGCAGGCGATGGCCCGGCATCACGGTCTGGGCCCGGCGCTGGACATGCGCCGGGCGATGAACGAGACGGTCGACGAGGTCGGCCGGGTGGCCGCCGCCGAGGGCATCGACTGTCATTTTGTGAAGGGCGGCACCATCGAGCTGGCCCGCTCGGCGGTGCAGCTCGAACGCGTGCGGACGTCGGTGGCCGCCGATGAGGCCCGCGGTGGCATCGATCAGTACGAGATCTGGGACGCGGCTCAGACCGCGGCTCGGGTGCGGGCTTCCGGGGTGGTCGGGGCCGGGTTCACCGCGAGCTGCGCCCGTCTGCAGCCTGCCCTGCTCGTGCGTGGTCTGGCCGACGTGGTCGAGCGACTCGGCGGGCAGGTCCTGGAACGCACCCCGGCCCTGGAGATCCTGCCGCGGACCCCGGACAACGGCACCGGTGGCGCCGGTCCCCGCGTGCGCACCGCCCGGGGGACGGTGTACGCGCAGCACGTCATCCGGGCCACCGAGGCCTGGACGTCGCAGTTGCCGGGCACCCGCCGGGCCATCGCGCCGATCTACTCCCTGATGGTCGCGACCGAGCCCCTGCCCGCCTCGTTCTGGTCTTCCGTCGGCCTGTCACGGGGTGAGACCTTCACCGATGCACGCCATCTGGTGATCTACGGGCAGCGCACCGCTGACGACCGCATCGCCTTCGGCGGGCGCGGGGCCCCGTACCACTTCGGTTCCCGCATCGATCCGTCCTTCGACCGGCACCCCCGGGTGTTCGCCGCCCTGCGCCGGACCCTGACCGAACTCTTCCCGGCCCTGCGCGATTTCGGGTTCACCCACAGCTGGGGCGGCCCGCTGGGCATCGCCCGCGACTGGAACGCCTCGGTCGGGCTGGACGCCTCGTCCGGTATCGGCTGGGCCGGCGGTTACGTGGGCGACGGCCTGTCCACCACGAACCTGGCCGGACGCACCCTGGCCGATCTGGTGCTGGGCCACGACACCGAGCTGGTGCACCTGCCCTGGGTGGGCCACCGCTCCCCCACCTGGGAGCCCGAACCCCTGCGCTGGCTGGGCACCAATGCCGGCCTGACCGCGATGACGGCGGCCGACACCGAGGAACGCCTGACGAAGCGCGAGTCGGTGGCGGCCCGCCTGATGTCCCCGCTCCTGGGCCACTGACCCCCAAGAAGACCGTTCGTTGGGGGCCGTTGCCGCCGACGTGCACGGGCTCGCGGTTTCAGAGGTAGCTCGTCCGGTGCTTCAGGCTGCCCTCCAGCCGGCCCACCGCCTTGCCCGTCACCGTGGCGAGCCTCGCCCGGCCGGCCGGGCTGAGCGCCCCTGGCAGGGCGAACAGCACCCTCGCCCAGCTGCCGACAGCCTGGCGGGGACTGCGGCCGGGCATACCCCGGGCCCGGAACTTGCGATACAGCACCACCTCACCGAGGCCGTAACCACGCTCCTGCCAGAAGGTCTCACGTGATCCGGGGCGGTAGCGATAGTGCAGCACCGCGCCGGGCACGAAGGTCGCGGGCACGCCGGCCTCGGCCAGCCGCCAGGAGAGGTCCAGGTCGTGCTGGGTGGGCAGGGCCTCGTCGAAACCCCCGACCCGGGCGATCGCCTCGCGCCGAACCCCCATCGAGGCGCCGACGACGGCCGGGCGGTAGTCGCAGAACACGTCGATATGCCGGCTCTGCAACAGGTCGCGGCGGGCACGCACGGGTGGCGGGTTGAGCCGGCCGACCTCCAGTTCACCGCCGGCGTACGGAACGGCGGCCAGTACCCGGGCCATCTTCTCCAGGTAGCCCGCAGCCGTCAGGTCGTCGCTGTCGACAAAGACGATCACCTCACCGGTGCTCTGCGCGATGCCGTGGTTGAGCGCCGCCGCCTGGAAGCCCGGCTCCGGCACCCGCAGCACCCGGAGATTCGGCAGTCGCCCGGCGAACCCCTGGGCCACCTCGACGGTGGCGTCGCGGGAGCCGTTGTCCACGACCACGGTCTCCCACCAGCCCGGGTACTCCTGCGCCGCCACCGATTCCAAGGTGCCGGCGAGAGTGGACGCGCTGTTGCGACAGCAGATCACCACGCTGAGCGTGGGCAGGCCCCCGGTCATCCGGCAGCGCCGGCGAAGATCTTCATACCCACCAGTGTTACCGGTCGGGATCGGGCAGCACGAGCCGGTATGAGCACGTCCGGTCGATCCCGGGGACACTTTGCACGATCACGAACGAGTTTGCATGATCACGGACAAGGGGGAGACGGAGAACCCGTTTTCGCCAGGACGATCATCCCGTAAGTCCCGCCCCGGGCCCTCTCCCCACCGAGGTCGATCACCCCGGCCCGGTGGTCGAAGACCCGGTCCAGCGCTCCTCCAGGTTTTCCGCACGGCCGGCCGGGGCATTTTCGGTGCCCGCGTGGACTCCACCTCCACCGTGGCACTGGTCACCGTCCCGCGTCCCGTCCGGCGCACCCGGGACTCGGCCCGGAGAGCGCCGGGCCGGCCCGGCACCAACGGTTAAGACCGGCCTTCAAGAACGGGTCCGGCCTTAACCATGAACCATCCTCAAATGCCTGTAAACGGACATAAAGAATGCCGGGCGTCCCATTCCGGGCGTGATTCGAGGGGGGTTTACCCTGCATCGGACTCGCCCGAACGGGTGAGAATGGACCGACCCCCGCAATTGCTCGATCACCGAAAAGAAGCGTCATCGAATCGTGACCGCCAAGGATTCGAGAGATCAATACGAGAGGAAAGAAATCACTCGGCGAACGCTCCGTGACAATGCACAACGTCATACCTTCATCACTCTCAGAAATATCATGAGCAGGTCGCTCGCATTCCGTATCCGTCAGTTGCCGGATCGCTACGCAACGTTAGTATTGCGTTCTGGAATGGCGCTCTAGCATGGTCGGACGACCAGCCGCTTCTCACGGGGCGTTGCGAAGCTGTCGCGTAAAGGATCGCCAATTCGTCACCGTGAGTCGCCGGACTGGGGCGACTTGGGTGTTTACCCCCACCTGGAGCGCCTGGTCGGCGGGCAATTCTGAATGCCGCTTCCCTGCCCTGACAACGTGTGTTTCCATTGTCGGACAGTGGGGAGGGCACAGTCCGTTAGAGCCTTCGGCCCTCGATGACTGGAGACTCGATGAGCAATTCACAGAGGGGCTTTGCCGGCTTGCGCCAGCGCATGGCCCGCACCGAGCCGAGACATGCGACCACCGGCAACCCGTCGAGTGCGATCCCCGCACCCACTGCGACCGACTCCGGTGAGATGCCCGTGCCCCTGCGTCCCGACGACATGCGTGACGGCGACCGCCTCGACCTGAACCTGTCGCCCGAGGACCAGGAACACCTGTTCGCCTTCGAGCCGGGCGCACCGCTGCCGGCCCGGAACCGGCGCCCGAAGCCCCAGCCGCAGCAGCCGCCCCAGCCGGGTGGGCGCCCCCAGGCCGGCGCGGACGTACCGCCCGTCACCGGCGCCGAGTCGATCATCTCCTCCGCCACTGTCATCTCGCCGGTCTCCGGCACCTACCTGGTCTCGTCGTCGCCGATCGCGGCCGAGGCCCGCCGTCAGGAAGAAGCTCGCCGGGCCATGACCGATGGCACTCCCGCACAGCCCCGTCGCGCACCGGCCTCGCACACGCAGGTGCCGCACGGGCAGGCCCCGCACGTGCAGCCGCCGCCGGCCCAGCCCCGGGATGAGTACGGGCAGCCCTTCCCCCACGACTACCGCACCGAGCAGGGTTACCGCGCCGCCCGTTCCGGGGCGCAGCCGGGAGCCCCGAGAGTGCCGAACCCGGCCCCCCGCAGCCAGCCGCAGCAGCCGGGGTACGAGGCTCCCCGGCCCGCCCCCGTGGGTCAGGGCCGACCCGGTGGTTACGCGGGCTACGACGGCACCGGTTACGGCACCCCGCCCAGCGGCGCTCCCGAACGCCCGCCCGCCCGGGTCTCCCCCACCACCGAGCCCATCGATCTGCGTCGCGTCCGGGCCCAGGCCCAGCCGACCACCCGGTCGGCACCGGAGGGCGCCCTGCGTCGCCGGACCGACCAATCGGCGGATTGGTATCCGGCCAGGACTGCCGAAAGACAAGCCGAGAGCATTCCCGACGGGTCTGCTGTCAGTCCTGCCCGCCGGCCCCTAGGTTCCGGTTCCGGTGACCGGCCCGGAACCGCTCTGCAACTCCGCTCCCCTCACACCAGCCTTCAGGGCCGGAAGGAAGACAACGTGACGAACATCGACATCGTCCTCAAGGAAGCCATGCAGATCGACGGCGCGGTCGGCGTCGCGCTGGTGGACTACACGAGCGGTATGACGCTCGGCCAGGCCGGTGGCGCCAACCTGAACCTCGAGGTCGCCGCGGCGGGCAACACCGAGGTCGTTCGCTCGAAGCTGCGCACCATGGAGGCCCTGGGCCTGCGTGAGGGCATCGAAGACATCCTGATCACGCTGGACACCCAGTATCACCTGATCCGCCTGATCACCGACCAGTCCGGCATCGGCCTGTTCCTCTACCTGGCGCTGGACAAGCACCGCTCGAACCTGGCCCTGGCCCGCCGCAAGCTGGCGAACCTGGAGCGCACCATCGAGATCTGAGGGGGTACCCCCGCCCCGAGGGCGCTGGAGGCCCGGGCACAGGTCGAGACTGTGCGCAGCATCCGGTTCGACGGTTCCCTGAAGATCACGCTCGACTAGTGACGACGAAGGCCCTGGTCCCACGACGGACCGGGGCCTTCGTCGTCCCCCGAACCTCTTAGTCCCGCAGCACCGCGGTGAGCGTGTCCAGCACCGACGCGTCCTCGATCGTGCTCGGTACGTTCACCGACGCGCCGTCGGCGATCTCCCGCATGGTCTTCCGCAGGATCTTGCCCGAGCGGGTCTTGGGCAGCGCGGCCACCACATCGATGCGCCGCAGGGAGGCGACCGCACCGATCTCGGTGCGCACGAGCGTCACCAATTCGTCCCGCAGCTGCTCCGGTGAGGTCTCGACACCCGCCTTCAGCACCACGAAGCCGCGCGGCAGCTGGCCCTTCAGCTCGTCGTGCACGCCGATCACCGCGCATTCGGCGACCGCCGGGTGCGCTGCCAGCACGGCCTCCATCGAACCGGTCGACAGCCGGTGCCCGGCCACGTTGATCACGTCGTCGGTGCGGCCCATGACGAACAGGTAGCCGTCCTCGTCCCGGTACCCGCCGTCGCCCGAGAGGTAATACCCCGGGAAGGCGGCCAGGTACGAGGAGACGTAGCGCGCATCGTCCTGCCAGAGCGTGGCCAGGGTGCCCGGCGGCAGCGGCAGGCGGATGCAGATGGCGCCCTCCTGATCCGGGCCCAGCGGCTGCCCCAGGGGGTCGAGCACCTGCACGTCGTAGCCCGGCAACGGCACCGAGGGTGATCCTGCCTTAAGCGGAAGGTCTTCCAGTCCACGGGGATTCGCACAGATCGGCCAACCCGTCTCGGTCTGCCACCAGTTGTCCACCACGGGCACCCCGAGCTTCTCCGACGCCCATCGGTAGGTGTCGGGGTCGAGCCGCTCGCCGGCCAGGAACAAGGTGCGCAGACTCGAGATGTCATAGCCCTCGAGCAGTTTCGCCAACGGGTCGAGCCGCCGGATGGCCCGGAACGCGGTCGGCGCGGTGAACACGGCATTCACCTTGTACTCGTCCACGATCCGCCAGAACGCCCCGGCGTCGGGCGTGCCGACCGGCTTGCCCTCGTAGAGCACCGTGGTGGCCCCCGCCAGCAGTGGCGCGTAGACGATGTACGAGTGCCCCACCACCCAGCCGACGTCGCTGGCGGTGAACATCACGTCGCCCGGGCCGATGTCGTACACGGCCTTCATCGACCAGGCCAGGGCCACCGCGTACCCACCGTTGTCACGCACGATGCCCTTCGGCCGGCCGGTCGTGCCCGAGGTGTAGAGGATGTACAGCGGATCGGTCGCCTCCACCGTGACGCATGCGGCGGGCGGCACCACGTTGGGCGTCATCAACGTGCGCCAGTCGACGTCCTGGGGGCCCATCTCGGCCACCGCCTGCGGCCGCTGGAAGACCACCGTCGTCTCCGGCTCGTGCTCGGCCCGGCGCAGCGCCTCGTCGAGCAAGGGCTTGTACTCGATCACCCGGCTGGGCTCCACACCGCACGACGCCGCGACCACGACCTTGGGCCGCGCGTCATCGATCCGGACCGCCAGTTCGGCCGGGGCGAAACCGCCGAACACCACCGAGTGCACGGCGCCGATCCGTGCGCAGGCCAGCATCGCGATCACCGCCTCCGGCACCATCGGCATGTAGATCAGTACGGTGTCGCCCTTCGTCACCCCGCAGGCCTCCAGACCACCGGCGAAACGGGCCGTCAGGTCGAGCAGTTCGGCGTAGGTGTAGGTGCGCTTGGTGCCGGTGACCGGCGAGTCGTAGATCAGCGCGGCCTGGTCGGCCCGGCCCGCGACGACGTGACGGTCCAGCGCGTTGTAACAGGTGTTCAGCCGCGCGCCGGGGAACCAGCGGTAGATCGGGGCGTTCTCCTCGTCCAGGATCTGCCGGGGCTTGCGGTTCCAGGAGATGCTCCGCGCCGCCTCACCCCAGAACGCCGCCGGGTCGTCGAGGCTCTTGCGGTACTCACCGGCGTAGCTCGTCATGTGTGCACTCCTCCGTCACTCGGTATCGAGGACCCGTGGCACCCTTGCCCCGTGGCCTTCGACCCCGCTGATCTTCCCGCCTCCGCCCGGCCCCTGCTGACCGAGCGGCATCTGGCGACCCTCACCACCCTGCGCGCCGACGGCAGTCCGCACGTCGTACCCGTCGGTTTCACCTGGGACGCCCCTCCTCGTCTGGTGCGGGTGATCTGCTCACGCGACAGCGTCAAGGCTCACAACGCCGCGCGCGGCTCTCGCGCGGCGGTGTCGGTGGTGGACGGGCGCTTCTGGCTCACCCTGGAGGGTCCGGCCCACCTGCTGGAGAACGACGAGGAGGTTCGGGAGGGCGAGCGCCGGTACGCGGAGCGGTACCGGGAGCCGCGGGAGAACCCGTCCCGCGTGGTGCTCGCGATCCAGGTCGACCGCGTGCTGGGGAACCTCCCGAAGGAGTAGCTCCCCGGCCGGGAGGTGCCCCATTTCCCAGCGAAGTGCCCGTCCCGCCCGGAGACCGGGGATGTTCCTGATCCCGGGCAGATGTACATGATCACGAGGGGATGCGGTGGCCGGCATGTCGTGCATGGTGTGCATCTTGCGGGAGGTGGGGTTGCGTGGGGGTTGCTCCTGCCCGGTGAACCGGGTGGACGCGCCGTAGGCGCGATCGATCAGGCGGGATCGGTGATCAGCCTGCCCACCGCGTCCGGGGCGAAGATCGCGTCGGCGACCGAGAGGGCCAGGCCGATCGGCCCGGCGGTGTTGTCGAGCGAGCTGCGCACGATCTGCAGGCGGGTGGTGGCCAGGGGCAGCGAGCGGCGGTAGACCATCTCGCGGATCCCGGCGAAGAGCTGTCCCTCGACCCGGGCCAGCTGACCGCCGATCACCACGACGCGCGGGTTGAACAGGCTCACCGCGCCGGCCACGGCCGCGCCGAGCACGCGTCCGGCCCGGCGGGTGATCTGCACGGCGACCGGGTCACCGGCCAGGACCAGCTCGATCGCGGCGTCGACGCCGGACACGTCCCGGCCGGCCGCCTGGAGGTCGCGCAGGAGGGCCCATCCCCCGACGTACGCCTCCACACAACCGACGTTGCCGCACCGGCACAACGGCTGGTCCTCGTCGTCGGGCTGGGTCATCTGGGAGTGGCCGATGTCGCCGGCGGCACCGTCGGCCCCGCGGTAGATCTGACCACCGACCACCACCCCGGCACCGATACCGGTGCCCAGCTTGAGCATCAGCAGGTGGCCGGTGGTGGGGAAGTTGCGGCGGTACTCACCGAACGCCATCGCGTTGACGTCTTTGTCCACCAGCACCGGGCAGCCGTAGGAGCGGGCGAACCAGCCCCGGATGTCGTACCCGTCCCAGCCGGTCATGATCGGCGGGTTCACCACGACACCACGGCTGAAATCGACCGGGCCGGGCACCGACATCCCGATGCCGTGGACGTCGTGCGGAGTGTTGCCGGTCTCCGCCAGCAGGCGGGTGAAATGCTCTCCGACCAGGCCGATGATTCGGTCCGGGCCCTCGGTGATGTCGATGCGCTGCTGGCTCTCCGAGGCGATGACGCCGTTCAGGTCGCACACGGCCGCCCGCATCCCGGTCGCGCCGAGGTCGGCCACGAGCAGCACACCCCGGGCGGCATTGAAGCCGAACCGGGTGGCGGGCCGGCCCCGGGTGGGGCTGTCCTCACCGGCGGGCGCGATCAGGCGGGCCTGCAGCAACTGGTCGAGCCGCTGGTTCACGGTGGTGCGGGACAGACCGGTGCGGGTCATCACCTCGGACCGGGTGAGAGCGGTGCCGTCGCGGAACAGGGCGAGGAATTCGCCCACGCCGCTCGCACTCCCGGGCGCGGACGGAGCTGAGCCGTCCGGGGGCACGGAGGTTGTGGCCGGGGCCTGGGGGACGGCAGTCATCGCAGCATCTCCGGGGGGACGTACGAGTCAACGCTGAGCTCGCGGGATTCGGGCACGGCCCCATCCTATTTCTGCCTAGCCAGTTTGCAAAAGTGTGCCGCTTAACGATTGACAGTGGACGCAACAGGACATGTAATCGACCAGACCGTTGGCGGTACGAAGCCGTACCCCGTTCGAAAAGGAGGCTCCAACGTGGGAGCCAGCACCTCGATCCGACGCATCGCCACTCTCGGCGCCACCATGACCTTCACCGCCGCCGCCCTCGCGGCCTGCGGCAGCTCGTCCTCGGGCTCCAGCCCTTCCTCCGGCGACCCGTCGAAACCGGCCAAGGTCGCCGCGGTGATCAAGGGCCTCGACAACCCCTTCTTCCAGACGATGGAAGACGGCATCAAGACCGGTGCGACCGCGGCCGGCATCGACCCGACGATCCAGGCCGCGAACTCGATCACCGACACCACCGGTCAGGCCGACAAGCTCACCGCCCTCGCCGGGCAGGACTACAGCTGCTACATCGTCAACCCGATCACCGGCACGAACCTGGTGCAGGGCCTGGCCAAGCTGGCCGCGGCGAAGAAGACGATCGTCAACATCGACTCCCCCGTCGAGGAGGAGGCGGCCCAGGCCGCCGGCGCCACCCCCGCCACCTACATCGGCACCGACAACGTCGAGGCCGGCAAGCTCGCCGGTGAGGAGATGGTCAAGCAGATCACCTCCGGCGAGGTGGCCGTGATCGGCGGCACCTCCGGCGACGTGACCAGCGGCAGGCGGGTGGAGGGCTTCACCTCCGGCCTCTCCTCCGAGGTGAAGGTCGTGCAGACCGTCGCCGCCGACTGGAACCGCGAGAAGGCCCTCACCCAGGCCACCACCGTGCTGCGCGCCCACCCCGACCTCAAGGGCTTCTACGTCGCCAACGACGACATGGCTCTCGGCGTGGTGCGCGCCGTCGAGAACGCCGGCAAGACCGGGGACGTCACGGTGATCGGCACCGACGGGGTCGAGGAGGCCCTGACGTCGGTCAAGAACGGCGGCCTGACCGCCACCGTGGCCCAGTACCCCTACACCATCGGTGAGATGGGCGTGGAGGCCTGCGTCGCCGCGGCCGCCGGCAAGACCCTGCCGACCACGGTGAACGCACCGGTCGAGCTGGTCACCCAGGACGTCGCGGACAAGGCGCTCAAGGCCACCCCGAAGCCGTTCGGCGACTACGAGGACCCGATCGCCGCCCTGCTCAAGTAGCAGCCCGGGCGGTCCGTCGGCCCGACGGGCCGCCCCTCCCGAAGACGCCCGAAGACACCCGAGGACGCCCGAGCCGGGTGAGTAGTCCGCGCCGCCGACAACGTCCGTAAGCCGTTCGCAGGCAACCAGAATCCCGACGCGACCGGTCTCGTCGGCGACCCCCGGTACCCCTGTTCACGGCTCGTGACCCACCACTTCAGACCCGAAAGGTTCTGCGATGACCGCGACCACCGTCGAGGCGCCCCCCGCACCACCGGCGCCCGCCCGTAGTCAGCGACTACGTGACCCCGCGTTCTGGGCCGACTGGGCCGCGCTCGTCGGCCTGATCGGCCTGACGATCGTGTTCCAGGCGCTCAACTCGACCTTCCTCAGCTACGGCAACGTCCAGTCGATCCTGGTCGCCTCCGCCATCCTGATCATCCTGTCGATCGGCCAGACCTTCACCATCGCCACCGGCGGCATCGACCTCAGCGTGGCTTCGGTGATGACCTTCGCCGCCTGCGCCTTCGGCTGGGCCTTCACCCAGGGCTGGGCCCTGCCGTTGAGCATGGTGCTCGCGGTCGTGACCGGCCTGGTGTTCGGCGCGGTCAACGGCGCCCTGATCGCCAAGGGGAAGATCCCCGACTTCGTGGTCACCCTCGGCTCGCTGAGCGCGGCCTCGGGCCTGGCGCTGATCCTGGCCGACGGCAAGCCCACCACCGTGATCAGCCCGTTCCTGCTCACGTTCTCCACCCGCGGGATCGGCCTGTTCGGCTGGACCTTCCTCCTCGCCGTCGTCATCGCCGTGATCACCCACGTGGTGCTGTTCAACACCAGGTTCGGCACCCACGTGCTGGCCGCCGGCGGATCTCCCGAGGCGGCCACCGCGACCGGCATCAGCACCGCCCGGATCAAGATCGCCGTCTACACCGTCTCCGGGGTGCTGGCGGGCCTGGCCGGCATCCTGCTGGTCGCCCGGATCGGTGCCTCCTCCCCGGCCGCCGACACCACGATGACCCTCAACACCGTCGCGGCAGTAGTCCTCGGCGGCGTCAGCCTGCTCGGCGGCCGGGCCACGATCGTCGGCCCGGTGCTCGGTGCCCTGGTGCTGACCGTACTGGTCAACGGCCTGACCCTGGTCGGTGTCTCGCAGTTCTACCAGCCGCTCGCGGTCGGCATCGTCGTGGTGCTCGCCGCCCTCCTGATGCGCTTCCAGAAGTAGGAGATCACCGTGACCGCGACCACCGTGACGAAAGACCTCATCAGCGTCGAGGACGTCTCGCTCTCCTTCGGCAGCGTCCGCGCCCTGCGCGATGTCTCCCTCACCCTGCAGCCCGGCGAGATCACCGCGCTGGTCGGTGACAACGGCGCCGGGAAGTCCACCCTGGTGCGGTGTCTCAGTGGCATCCACCGCCCGGACGCCGGAACGATCCGGTTCGACGGGCAGCCGACGCACTTCTCCACCCCCCAGGACGCACGCAACGCCGGCATCGAGACCGTGCACCAGAATCTGGCCCTGGTCGAAGACCTCACCGTCTGGCAGAACCTGTTCCTGAACCGCGAGATCGTGCACGGCTTCGGGCCGCTGGCGATCCTCGACAAACGCGCCATGAAGCGTGAGGCACAGCGCATGGTCTCAACGCTGGCGGTCAACGTGCCCAGCGTCACCTCCACCGTGCGTCGCCTGTCGGGCGGCCAGCGCCAGGCCGTCTCCATCTGCCGCGCCGCCGGATTCAGCTCCCAGCTGGTGATCATGGACGAGCCGACCGCGGCCCTGGGCGTACAGGAGACCGAGCGCGTCGAGAGCCTCATCACCAGGCTCCGCGAGGACGGCCACGCCGTGCTGCTGATCAGCCACAACTTCGCCCAGGTCATGCGCCTGGCCGACCACGTCTGGGTGATGCGCGCCGGCCGCTGCGTGGCCGGACGCCGGATCGCACAGACCACCGGCGAGGAGATCGTCGCGCTGATCACCGGCGCCCAGCAGTCCTGACTTTCACTTTCCGGTAAGGAGATTCATCATGGTCGCGAACGCTCTGGGTGTACATGCCCTGGTCTGGGCCGGCAGCACCAGTCCCGCCGAGGTCGAGCAGGCGGTGAGGAGTACGAAGGAGGCCGGGTACGACCTGCTGGAGTTCTCCCTGCACGACGGCCTCACCATGGACACGGCGCACGCCCGCACCACCCTGGAACGAGCCGGCCTGCAGGTCGCCTGCTCGCGCGGACTGGCCCCCGACGCCGACGTGTCCAGCGAGGACCCGGCCGTGGTGGCCCGCGGCGCCGACCTGCTCAGCGCCTCGCTCGACATCACCGCGGCGCTCGGCGGCCGGATGTTCGCCGGCGCCCTCTACAGCGCGTTCGGCAAGGCCGCTCAGCCCCTGTCCGACAAGGGCCGCAACAACGTCGTCGCGGTGCTGCGCGACCTGGCCGAGCAGGCCGTGGAACACGACATCACGCTGATGCTCGAGATCTGCAACCGCTACGAGACCAACGTCATCAACACCGCCCACGACGCCCTGCGGCTGGCCGACGACATCGGCGCCGACAACGTGAAGATCCACCTCGATACCTACCACATGAACATCGAGGAGGCCGACATGGTGCGGCCCGTGCACGAGGTCGGCGACCGGCTCGGCTACGTGCACATCGGCGAGAACCACCGGGGCTACCTGGGCAGCGGTCACATCGACTTCACCGCGTTCTTCCACGCCCTCGCCGACATCGACTACACCGGCCCGATCACGTTCGAATCGTTCAGCTCGGCCGTCGTGGCGCCCGGCCTGTCCAACGACCTGGCGATCTGGCGCAACCTCTGGTCGGACGGCGCGGACCTGGCGCAGCATGCCCACCGGTACCTGGTGAACGGCCTTTCCGCGGCTCGTCACCCGTGAGCGGCGCGCCCGTGCCGGCACAGAACACGGTGGCAGGGCATGATGCCCTGGTGCGACCGACGATGGACGAACTCAGCACCCGGGTCCTGAAACTCGCCGCCGCGAGGATGGGCGACCGGGTCATCGTCGGCATCGCCGGGGTGCCCGGCGCGGGCAAGAGCACCCTGGCCGAGAAGCTGGTCTCGGTGCTCGCCGACCGGATCGGTCCCGAGCACGTGGCCCACGTGCCGATGGACGGCTTCCACCTGGCCGATGTCACCCTCGAGCGACTCGGCCTCCGTGACCGCAAGGGGGCGCCCGAGACCTTCGACGCGCTCGGGTACTCGGCGCTGATGCACCGGCTGCGGGAGTCGGGCGACCTGGTCTACGCCCCGGGTTTCGAGCGCACCATCGAGCAGCCGATCGCCGGTGCCATCGCGGTGCCGCCCAGCGCCCGGGTCGTGGTCACGGAGGGGAACTACCTCCTGCTCGGCGGCGACTGGGACCGGGCCAAGGAGCAGCTCGACGAGGTGTGGTTCTGCCGCACTCCCGAAGACCTGCGCCTGGAACGCCTGCTCGCCCGGCACGTGCTCTTCGGCAAGACGCCGGAGTTCGCGGCGCAGTGGATCGAGCAGACCGACCAGCCCAACGCCCTGCTCATCGAGGCCAGCAGCCACCGCGCCGACCTGATCGTCGAGATGGACTGACCCACCTCCACCAACCCCCCTTGGGTGGTGGGTGAGGCGACCACAGAATGGAGGACGCCCGACAGCTTTCGGCTGTCGGGCGTCCTCCATTCTGTTTTTGGCTCTAGACGGTCTGGACCACCAGCAGCTCGACCACGCGGTCGAGGAAGGCATCGACCGAAGCCTCACGGTAACCGCGCGAGCCGCGTCGGCTCTTGAACACCGCCAGGCGCACGGCGTCGGGCGGCAGGGGCTGCCCCATCGCGAACGACTCCTCGATGCGGATGCAGAGGTCGTCGACCGCGTCGAGATCGTAGGTGAGCTCCATACCGCTGCCCCGCGGGAACCGCTCGCCGTCGCCCCGGCCCAGCTGGGCGCGCAGCGACTGCTCCTGGGTGCGCAGCTGGGTCTGCCAGGCCTGGCTCCCGCTGCGCTCCTCGCCGCGCTGCTTCTCACGACGGGCGAAGGCATCTTCGATGCGGTCCAGGGCAGCGTCGACCGCGTCCACGTCGTACCCGCCGCGCACCAGGTCGAAGCCGACCGTGCGGACGTGCCACGACGTCATCGCGGGCCCACGCCCGTTCTCCTCGTACGCGGACCGGGCCCGGCCCAGGAAGGACTCGACCTGGTCGATGTCGTAGCCCTTGGATAGCCGGCCTGCCCGCGGAAAGGTGTCGCTCACGGCTCACATTCTGCACCCGACGACCGCGTCCGTGGGAGCCGGTCCGCAGATGGGACACGTGAAATTTGCGTCTGGTCACCAGTTGTGATGCACCCGTGACTTTTTGATGCCGATGTGGTCCGCCCGAGGCGCGTTCCGGTGCGTCAGCTGTGCGGTGGGCATTGTCCGGCGCCCACCGTCACAGCGTCGCTTCGGAGTTGCTCGGAGTTGCTCGGAGCTGCTCGGAGTTGCTCGGAGCTGCTCGGAGCTGCTCGGAGTTGGCTCAGACGGTGGCGGCCAGCTGGCCGCACGCACCGTCGATCTCCTGGCCCCGGGTATCGCGGACCGTGGTGGGCACGCCGCGCTCGCGCAGGGCATTCACGAAGGCGTTCTGGGCGCGGCGGGTGCTCGCGGTCCACTTGGAACCCGGCGTGGGGTTGAGCGGGATCGGGTTGACGTGCACCCAGCCCTTGCCCCGCTTGTTCAGCTCGCGGCCGAGCATGTCGCCCCGCCACTCGTGGTCGTTGATGTCCTTGATCAGGGCGTACTCGATGCTGACCCGGCGGCCGGTGGCGTCGAAGTAACGGCGCGCGGCGTCGAGGGTCTCGCCGACCTTCCAGCGGGTGTTGATCGGCACCAGCTCGTCCCGCAGTTCGTCGTCGGGAGCATGCAGGCTCAGGGCCAGTGTGACCGGGATGCCCTCGGCCGCGAGCTTGTCGATGGCCGGCACCAGGCCGACCGTCGACATGGTGATGCCCCGGGCGGACATGCCCAGACCCTCAGGAGCCGGGTCGGTGAGGCGGCGGATCGCCCCGATCGCGGCCTTGTAGTTGGCCAGAGCCTCGCCCATGCCCATGAAGACCACGTTGCTGACGCGGCCGGCCTGGCCCTCTTCCGCCTCCTCGCCGAGGGGCGCACCCTCGGTGCTCCTGCCCAGGGGCGCCGCCGTGCGCATGTGCCGCGCGGCCGTGCGGACCTGCTCGACGATCTCCGCCGTAGACAGGTTGCGGGTGAGCCCGGCCTGGCCGGTGGCGCAGAACGGGCAGTTCATACCACACCCGGCCTGGCTGGAGACGCAGACCGTGGCCCGGTCGGGGTAGCGCATGAGCACGCTCTCCACCAGGGCGCCGTCGAAGAGCCGCCACACCGTCTTGATCGTGGCACCGTCGTCGCAGACCAGCTCACGCACGGGGTGGATCAGGTTCGGCAGCAGGGCGTCGAGCAGCGGCTGACGCGAGGTCGCGGGCAGGTCGGTGAGGGCCGCCGCGCTGTCCGGGTTCTTCGCGTCCAGCTCGGCCAGGCGCTCGAAGTAGTGCACCGACAGCTGACGACCCCGGAACGGCTTCTCGCCCAGCTCCTTGACCGCCGCCATCCGCTCGGCGAGCGTCAGGTCGGCCAGGTGCTTCGGCGGCTTGCCCCGTCGGGGCGCGACCATGAGCAACTTGCCGGGCTCGGGGGCGGTCGGCCGCGGCTCGGGCAGCGGTGCGGACGGGGCTTCGGAGGTCATCAGATCTTTCTTCGGGTCTAGAGCAGGAAGAACAGCAGCAGGTAGACGACGGGCGCCGAGGGGAGCAACGAGTCCATCCGGTCCATGATTCCGCCGTGGCCGGGCAGCAGGTTGCCCATGTCCTTGATGCCCAGGTCACGCTTGAGCAAGGACTCGGACAGGTCGCCACCGGTCGCGGTGAACACGGCGGCGATGCCGATCACCGCACCCACCCAGGGCGAGCCGTTGAGCAGGAACACCACGCAGGCCGTACCGGCGATCAAGCAGGCCACCATCGACCCGGCGAAGCCCTCCCAGGACTTCTTCGGGCTGATCCTGGGCGCCATCGGGTGCTTGCCGAACAGCACCCCCGCGATGTATCCACCGATGTCGCTGGCGATGGTGACCAGGATGAACGTCACCACCCGCTGGGGTCCCTGATCGGCCGCGAGCATGAGGATCGCGAACCCGGTCAGCAACGGTACGTACGCCGCCACGAACAGGCCCGCGGTGACGTCGCGCATCGCGCCGTCGAGGCCCTCGACGATCCGCCAGAGCAGGATGCCGAAGGCCGTGAGCATGTAGCTGACCAGCAACCCCTCCGGCCCGGCGACGTACGCCGAGACCAGCATGCCGAGCGCCCCGACCGCGACCGGGATGACCGGCACGACGATCTGCTTGGCCGCCAGGGCGCCGGAGAGCTCCCAGACCGAGAGCACGACGACGAACGAGGCCAGCGCGACGAACGCCTCGGGACGCACGAACAGCGACGTCAGGGCCAGGACGCCGAGGGCGACACCGACACCGATGGCCGCGGGCAGGTTGCGGCCCGCCCGGCCGTGGTCCTTCGCCGCCACAGCCACGATCGTCGCATCCGGCAGGGGCGGATGATCCATGTTCCGCAAGGCTGCCCGGGCGGCCTCGTGGCCGGTCGGGTCGTTCTCGATCGATCGGTCCATCGAGCGGTCGCCTCGTTCGGGTCGGTCTCCTCGTCGCGGTCGGACGGGATGGGTGAGCTCGTCCTGGGCCGGGCCCGCCATCGGGAACGGGTCGGGCTCACGGCGGCGCGAGCGCCCCGGTCGGCGGCCTTCGTCGGCCGCGTCGAGCAGCCCGCGGCTGCCCTCGGCCGGGGTGAAGGGGTCATCGTCCCGGTCGTCGTCGGGAACGGGGCCGAACAGACCCCGGCCACCGGTCGCCGGGCCGGACGGATCGGAGTCCCGCCGACGGCTCTCACCGACGGCGTTCGAGGCCAGGGGGGCGGGGAACGGGTCGGGCTCCACCTCGGCCCGGCCGCGGCCGAGCAGACCACGGGAGCCCGTGGGCGGACCGGACGGGTCGGCGGTGCGGCGGCTGCGTCCTGGGCGCCGGCCCTCCTCGGCCGGTGCGGACGGGTCGGGGAACGCGTCCCCACCCGGACGATCACCCGCACCCGGGCGTCGCCCGGGACCGCTGCCCCCCGCGTCCGTCATCCGGGCCTGACCGCCCGTCGCCGGACCGGGCGCTTCCGGGAAGGGACTGTCGTTCCCGCCGAGCAGGCCACCACCGGTGGGCGGACCGGACGGCTCGGGGCCCCGACGGCCCCGGCCGAACATCCCGCGACGGCTCTCATCGGCCGGTCCGAGCAGACCGCCACCGGTGGGCGGGCCCGAGGGCTCGGGACCCCTGCGGCCGCGGCGGTTCTCGTCGGCGGCACCGGGGAACGGGTCACCAGCTCCGCCGAGCAGGCCACCGCCCGTGGGCGGACCCGCCGGCTCCGGACCCCGACGGCCCCGGCCGAACATCCCGCGACGGCCCTCATCGGCCGATCCGGGTGCTCCGGGTGCTCCGGGGAAGGGGCTGTTTCCCCCGCCGAGCAGGCCACCGTCGGCAGGCGGGCCGGCCGGGGCGGGACGGCCCCGGCCGGATGCGCCGCGGCCCTTTTCATCGGCGGGTGTGTCAAGGAACGGGTTGCCCCGCGAGCGGCCGCGACCCTGCGGGCCGGTGTGGGTGGAGTCGTCGAGATCGGACGGATCCGGCGCACCACCCCCGCCGAGCAAGCCACCACCGGTGGGCGGACCGGACGGCCCGGGACCCCGACGGCCCCGGCCGGACGGGCCGGTGTCCGGCCCACCTCGCCCGAAGAGCCCACCTCCGGTGGAGGGTTCGGGGTCACGACGACCACGGCCGGGTGCGCCCCGACGGCTCTTGCCGCTGGGCTCGTCGAACGGCTCGTCCGGGGTGCGGCCGAGCAGACCACCGGCCGGGCCGGCGGGGAACGGGTCGGGCTCGGGAGCACGGCGACCGCGACCGAACAGGCCACGGCCACCCGTGGCCGTGCGCTCGTCACCGGGCTCCTCGTCACGACGGCCTCGAACGACCGGGCCGGAGCCCGTGCTGCTGCCGGGACGTGAGGGGCCAGGGGGGTTTGTGGAACGCGTAGGGACCGGGAAAGGCCCCGAGTCGTCATCCGGCTGCCCGAGGAGATCAAAGCCCTGGGCCGGGGTGCCGGCACCGGCTGCACGACCCGACCGACCGCTCGAGGTGGGCCCGCGACGTCCGTCGCGACGCGCCTCGTCCGTCGGGAGCCGGGTCTCGAAACCTCCCGAAGGGGCGCCGTCGGCGGGCGCGTCGCGGTACGGGCTCACCGGGATGCTGCCGGACTGGGTGGCCCGCTGCGGCAACCCCGGGTGCGAGGTGCCGCGCAGCGGCGCAGGCCGGCTGCCCGGCCTCGGCTGACCCGGCTGACCGCCCTGGGCAGGCTGACCGCCGGCGGAACGATCCAGGAACTGGTCGAACGATGATGTGGACGGCCCGTTGGAACGGATGCCGTGCCCTCGGTCCCGGCCGAAGGTACGGCCGGGCCCGGCCTCGTCCGCCGGCGGTTCGCCACCCGGGCGACCGCGACCACCGCGCCCGAGACGCGCGCCACCCAGCCCCCCGCCGGGGGCGCCGCCCAGGCGACGGCCCCCCAGACCACCGGAGCTGTTCTGCTCCTCACCCGGCTCGTCCGCCGGCCAGGCGTCCTCCTCCCCGGCGCCGTCGGGCCAGGAGTCCCCGGACGCCGGACCGCGCGCGGCCCGGCGTCCCCGGCGGGACGAGGAATCGGACGGACCAGAATCTCCGGCCATGCTCATACCTCGAGGAGCTCGGTCTCCTTGTGCCGGAGCAGTTCATCGATCGAGTCCACGTGGGACTTGGTCGACTGCTCCAGCTCCTTCTCGGCGCGGGCACCCTCGTCCTCGCCGATCTCGCCGTCCTTGACCGCACGGTCGAGCGTTTCCTTGGCCTTGCGCCGCACGTTACGCACGGAGACCCGGGAGTCTTCCGCCTTGGTGCGGGCCATCTTGATGTACTCCTTGCGGCGCTCCTCGGTCAGCACCGGGAGCACCACCCGGATGATGCTGCCGTCGTTGCTCGGGTTGACGCCGAGGTTCGAGTCGCGCAGCGCCCTCTCGATGCCACCCAGCGAACCCTTGTCGTAGGGCTGGATGAGGATCGTGCGAGCCTCGGGAACGGTGAAGGACGCCAGCTGCTGCAGCGGCGTCGGGGCGCCGTAGTACTCGACGACGATCTTGCTGAACATGCCGGGGGTGGCCCGGCCGGTGCGAATGGCGCCGAAGTCTTCCTTGGCGACCTCGACCGCCTTGTCCATCTTCTCCTCGGCCTCGAGGAGGGTCTCGTCGATCACTGTCGCTCCTTCATCGCTGTCTGGGACGAACCGTTGTGGGCGGCACCACTGCCGCCAACCGTGCTAAGGGAAATCAGCTCCGACCCCGGCCGGCTCAGCCGGCGGTGACGAGCGTTCCGATTCTCTCACCCCGCACGGCGGCCGCTATGTTCCCTTCGCCCTCCATGCCGAACACGATCATGGGCAGCTTGTTGTCCATGCAGAGACTGAAGGCGGTCGCGTCGACGACCTTCAGCTGCTGGGTCAGCGCGGCGGAGTAAGTGACCTCGTCGAGCTTGCTGGCCGTCGGGTCCTTGCGGGGGTCGGCGGTGTACACGCCGTCCACACCGTTCTTGCTCATCAGCACCGCGTGCGCCTTGATCTCGAGCGCCCGCTGCGCGGCAGCGGTGTCGGTGGAGAAGTACGGCGCACCGAGCCCGGCGCCGAAGATCACCACCCGGTTCTTCTCCAGGTGACGGATAGCCTTGCGCGGGATGTACGGCTCCGCGACCTGGCCCATCGTGATCGCCGTCTGCACCCGCGTGTCGATCCCGGCCTTCTCCAGGAAGTCTTGCAGTGCCAAGCAGTTCAGCACCGTGCCGAGCATGCCCATGTAGTCGGCGCGGCCGCGGTCCATGCCGCGCTGCGAGAGCTCGGCGCCACGCAGGAAGTTGCCACCGCCGATCACGATGGCGATCTGGATGCCCTCCCGGGCCACCCCGGCGATCTGTTCGGCCAGCGCTGCGACGACGTCAGGGTCGACACCGAGCTGACCGTTGCCGAAGACCTCGCCGGAGAGCTTCAGCAGCACCCGCCGGAAACGCGGGCCCTCGATCGGGGACTCAGACATCCAGCCGTACCTCCTGGTTCGTCGCGCCCGCAGTACGGGCGTCGGGGGGCAGTCTGCCGCATGGAGCGGCAGACAGAGAAAAAGCCGGTGAGAGGCATGTGGCGCCTCTCACCGGCTTGTCACCGGTCGCTCTCGGGGAGCGACCGGGTGTTGCTACCGGCTCTGTGGATCAGCAGCCGGTACTGCTCAGACGCCCACCCGGAACCGGATGAAGCCGACGGGCGTGATGCCCGCGGCGTCCAGAACCTTCTTGACGGTCGTGCCCTGATCCTTGGCGAACTTCTGCTCGACGAGCACGTTCTCCTTGAAGTAGCCGCTCACGCGACCCTCCACGATCTTCGGCAGGGCGCCCTCGGGCTTGCCCTCCTCGCGGGCCGTGGCCTCGGCGATGCGGCGCTCGTTCTCCACCACGTCGGCCGGGACATCGTCGCGCGAGAGGTACAGCGGCGGCAGGGCGGCGATGTGCAGGGCGACGTCGCGGACGACATCGCTCTCACCGCTCGCGCCGAACAGCACGCCAACCTGCGGCGGGAGGTCGGGCATCGTGCGGTGCAGGTACGCCGCGACGGCCGGGGCCTCGATCCGGCCCACGCCGCGCAGCTCGATCTTCTCGCCGATGGACGCGTTGCCGTCGTCGAGCAGGGCCTGCACGGTGCGACCGTCGGAGAGCTCGCTCTTCAGCAGGCTGTCCACGTCGGTGGCCTTGACGGCCACGGCCTGGTCGAGCACCTGCTGCAGGAGAACCTGGAACTTCTCGCCCTTGGAGACGAAGTCCGTCTCGCAGTCGAGCTCGACGATGACGCCCACGCCGGCTTCGGTGAAAGCGGCCACGGCGCCCTGGGACGCGGTGCGGGACTCCCGCTTGGCCACGCCCTTCTGACCCTTGACGCGGAGGTACTCGACGGCCTTCTCGTACGAGCCGTCGCTCTCCACGAGAGCGTTCTTGCAGTCCAGCATTCCGGCGCCGGTCTGCTCACGCAGCTTCTTGACGTCGGCGGCGGTGTAGTTCGCCATTGCACTGACTCCTGTTGTCGTAAGGAGGTCGTCAGGTGGAATAAGTGCCGGATCGGGCGCGCCGGTCTCCCGGCGCGCCTACGAACCGACTCAGTTGGAGGCGGCCTCGGCCGGGGTGGCCTCGGTCGTCTCGGCAGCAGCGCTCTCCGCGGGGGCCTCGGCGGCGGCCGGGGTGGCCTCCGCGGCGGGGGCCTCGGGGGCGGCGCTCTCGGCGGCGGTGCCCTCAGCGGCAGCACCCTCGACGACCGGCGCGTCGGCCTGGCCGGCGAGCAGCTCGCGCTCCCACTCCGGCAGCGGCTCGGCGGCAGCGGTCGTGGTCTCGGCCGCGGTGTTCTGGCCACCACCGTGACGGCTCAGGAGACCGTCGGCCACGGCGTCGGCGACCACGCGGGTCAGCAGCGTGACGGAGCGGATCGCGTCGTCGTTGCCCGGGATCTTGTAGTCGACCTCGTCCGGGTCACAGTTCGTGTCCAGGATGGCGACGATCGGGATGCCGAGCTTGCGGGCCTCGTCGACGGCCAGGTGCTCCTTCTTGGTGTCCACGATCCAGACCGCGCTCGGGACGCGGGCCATGTCGCGGATACCGCCGAGGGTGCGCTCCAGCTTGTCCTTCTCGCGGCGCAGGACGAGGAGTTCCTTCTTCGTCATGCCGCTCTTCGCCACGTCCTCGAAGTCGATGACCTCGAGCTCCTTGAGGCGCTGCAGACGCTTGTGCACCGTCTGGAAGTTCGTGAGCATGCCGCCCAGCCAGCGCTGGTTGACGTAGGGCATCCCGACGCGCGTCGCCTGCTCGGCGATGGGCTCCTGGGCCTGCTTCTTGGTGCCGACGAAAAGGATGCTGCCGCCGTGGGCGACGGTCTCCTTGACGAAGTCGTAGGCGTTGTCGATGAACGACAGCGACTGCTGCAGGTCGATGATGTAGATGCCATTGCGCTCCGTGAGGATGAAGCGCTTCATCTTCGGATTCCAGCGACGGGTCTGGTGCCCGAAGTGCACACCGCTGCCCAGCAGCTGGCGCATCGTAACGACGGCCATGTCAATCTCCTTGGCGCGCACCACCGATGGGTGGGCGCAGTTTCTCTCGGTTGTTTAACGACACCGGCGGTGTCGCTCCTGGTGCCCGTGACGCCCCAGACCCTTCCGCCGACTGGAGTGCAGCCGTCAGAATCAGGACCGAGTGAGGCGCCCCACCGTCTTGCGACGGACTGAACGCGGACACGCGAAGTCGACCGGCGCGCGCCGGTCGCGTGGGAAGTCTACCCGCACTCTGAGGTGCGGGAGGACGACGGTCGGATAACCACCGGGGGCACGCGGACATTCCGGGCCGATGCCGTCGATGGTGGACGTCCGTCACGACGGACGCTCCAGGTCACCTTTCGTGGGTTCCCGGGCCGGTCCCCGGCGCTCAGGCCCGCCCGTACTCGGTGACGATCCGGTAGTCCTTGGCCGGGCCGTCGACCTTCATGTCCACCGTCAGGTGATCGCCCGGGCCCATGCGGTAGGTGCCGCGGTACTGGTCGGCGCGGCAGTCGTGGATGTCGGCAGCGGTCCAGACATCCCCACCCTCCTCCTGCGCGAAAGCCAGCAGGTGCATGGTCGTACCGTCGGCGAGCAGCACCCGGATCAGGGTCTGCTCCAGCACGTACTCGTACTCGCGGTAAGCCTCCCCCACGTACCCGCCCGGAAGCCTCACCTCGACGTCCTCCCGGTAGTGCAGCCGCCCGGGGCCCGCCGGGGTGAAGGTCGCCGAGCCCGAGGCCGTGCCCTTGTCCGGATGCATCACCCGGCTCAGCGTCCAGCGCCCGGGCAGCCGCCCGAACACCTGCTCAGCAACGTCCACAGCCACCTCCACCGAGAACCCGGGCACGACGTCCACCGGTCATCACGCACCCGCCACGCCCCAACGCGCCGCTCCCCCCAACCCTTCCAGCCCTTCCAGCCCTTCCGCCGGCGGCAAGCCGCCACCCAAACCCTTCGTGATCATGCAAAGTGTCCCCGGAGTTCTAGAACTGTCGCGACAAGAGTTCTGGATCCCGGGGACACTGTGCATGATCACGAAGGGCTGAGGCAGGCGCTGGCTTAGGGTTCGGCGCATGGTGGACGGTACGTGGCGGAGGGTCGCGAAGGCGGCGGGGCTGCTCGATCGCAACGGCGTGCCCACGCCGACGATCTTCGCCCGGATGAGTGAGCTGGCCTCACGCACCGGCGCGATCAACCTGGGGCAGGGTTTCCCGGACACGGACGGGCCGGCTGTGGTGCTGGAGTCGGCCGTCGACGCGATCCGGTCCGGCGCCAACCAGTACCCGCCCGGGCGGGGCGTTCTTCCCCTGCGGCAGGCGATCGCCCGGCACCAGAGCCACTGGTACGGGATGGAACCCGATCCGGACACCGAGATCCTGGTGACGGCCGGCGCCACCGAGGCCCTGACCGCCAGCATCATCGCGCTGACCGAGCCCGGTGACGAGGTGGTCGTGCTGGAGCCGATCTACGACTCCTACTCGGCCGCGATCGAGATGGCCGGCGCCGTGCGACGCACCGTGCGGCTGGAGTGGCCCGAGTACCGCCTCACCGCCGAGGCCCTGAATGCGGCGGTCTCCGGCCGGACCCGGCTGATCCTGCTCAACACTCCGCACAACCCGACCGGCCGGGTGCTGGACCGGGCCGAGTTGGACCTCGTCGCCACCGTCGCCCGCGAGCGCGACCTGATCGTCGTGGCGGACGAGGTGTACGAGCACCTGACCTTCGCTCCTCACCGGCACACGCCGATAGCGACCCGGCCCGGCATGGCGGAGCGGACCGTCACGATCTCCTCGGCGGGCAAGACCTTCTCGGTGACCGGCTGGAAGATCGGGTGGCTGCACGCCCAGCGGGACATCGTGGATGCGATCACCGCCGTGAAGCAGTTCCTGACCTATGTGAACGGGGGCCCCTTCCAGCCCGCCGTGGCCCTGGGACTGGCTCTACCCGATGACGAGATCCGTTCCATCGGTGAAGATCTGGGCCGGCGCAGCACCCTGCTCACCGAAGGGCTGGCCGCTGCCGGGTTTGGGGTCCGGCCCAGCGACGGAACCTACTTCGTCATCGCCGACGCCGCGCCGCTGGGTTACACCGACGGTGCCGCGCTGTGCGACGACCTGCCGCGTCTGGCCGGGGTGGTGGGTGTGCCGGTGCAGGCCTTCTCGGAAGACCCGTCGGTCCCCAGTTCGTTGGTGCGTTTCGCCTGTTGCAAGCGGCCCGAGGTGATCGCGGAGGCAGCCGGGCGGCTGGCCGGGATGCGCACCTGAGGTTCTGGCGCGCACTGCCCCCCGGTCGGCGCTTTCCCCGGCGCCCGCTGCCCGACCCGGCCAGGATGGGTCGCACGCGGTTTCCACCTACCGTGCCCGGTCTCCCGGCGAAGGACGGACCATGCCCAGAACCGTCGATCGGCAGGACGTCGCGGACCGGGACCCCGCACCGGGTCGACGTCGCCCACGGGTTCTGGCCATCGTGCTCGCCGTCGGACTGGTCATGGGCCTGGTCGGTCTGTTCGTGACGGCCGCTCGCCTCGAGCCGGAGGAAGCTCCGGCCACCACCGGTGACCCCTCGTCCCGGCTGATCCAGTGGCAGGAGGGCATCGAAGACCTGAAGGATGCGGAGGCTGTCCGCATCCTGGCTGAGCACTACGCCGACAGCCCTCCCGCCCGGACCGGACCGTGGCCCGTCACCGTCGTGGAGGATTCGTCGGCGGGCCTGGAGGTCCGTAGCCGACGCGCCGCCGGAGGTCACCAGGTCGGTGCCGCGAGCTTCGGTACGACGCTCTGGACGTGGTGCCGGACCGAGTCCGGACTCGGTCGCGACGGCAGTGGTGGCGGCAGTGGTGGCGGCAGTGGTGGCGGCAGTGGTGGCGGCTGGTACCAGGTGGCCTGGCCCAGCCGGGACCGGTCCGGCGACTTCATCACCTCCGGCCCGGACGACAGGTTCCGGGCCTGGGTCCACCGCCGGCCCACTGTGCCCGCCGGACACAGCGGCGATATCCGCGTGTGCCAGGAATAACAGACGACCCTTCCGGCGCCCCCATCCAGCACCGGAGCGGTTTCCGCCCGTGCCGGCACGGGGTTCCCCACGACACCTGACACCCGACACCGGCCCTTGGCGCCCGACACCGGTATCTGGCCGGGCCAAGCGCCAAGCGCCAAGCGCCAAGCGCCAAGCGCCAAGCGCCAAGCGCCAAGCGCCAAGCGCCAAGCGCCAAGCGCCAAGCGCCAAGCGCCAAGCGCCAAGCGCCAAGCCACGGTCGGACACGTCGCCGCTCCCTCACAGCCATCCCGGCTTCACCCACGCCGTCCCGGGCTCACACCGCCACATCGGTTGCGCCACGATTCACCACGAGTTCGCCGGAATTCGCCCTTGAAGGAAGTGGGCCGGAACCGCGCAAGAGCAGAACTGCCCTGGTCAGGACCGGCGGGTCCACTTCCATCGACCGAACACGACCACTCTCATGGAGTCCCGCCGTCACGCTGACATCGGTTCATCCATAGGCCCCCGGACCCACCGGCTTCTGCCTGGTCATCGGCCCCGTCCCACCCTTGCCTCTTGTCTTCAGCCGCGCGAACCCTCTCCTTTGTGGGCAGTTAATTACAGGAGGGGCAAAATTCTCGATCTCTAGTTTTTAACCCAATACCGAGCGCATCAGACGTAACACCAGTTACCGTCGACGCTGCGACCAGCGACCGACGGGGGTCGATCGACGACAGGCGGTTCGATGCTTCGCAACGTCCAGGCCCTGCGCGGCATCGCCGCGCTGGCCGTTGTGATCGCGCATATCAGCGACTCGTCCGGCATCGAGCGCAAGTGGCTCGCCGGCGACTGGTACTGGACCGGGTTCATGCACGACCCGGGCCAGGCCGGGGTCGACCTGTTCTTCGTGATCAGTGGCCTGATCATGGTCGTGACCACGAAACGCCTGGTGGCGGGCGACGCGACCGCGCGACGGTTCCTGCTGCGACGCGCGATCCGGATCTACCCGGCCTACTGGATCGCCACCTTGCCGATCCTGGCGCTCTTCCTGGTGAAGCCGGACATGGTGAACTCCTCGATGGAAGACCCGCCGCGCATCCTGGAATCGCTGCTGCTGCTGCCCCAGCCCGGCCTGCCCCTGCTGATGGTCGGCTGGACGCTGACTTTCGAGCTGTACTTCTACCTGATCTTCGCGTTGGTGCTGTTCCTGCCGCTGGCGGCACGCCTGCCCGCGCTGACCGTCTGGGGCGTCGCGACCGTAGGGCTCGCCTATCTTTTCGAGGGATCGTCGAACCCCTGGCTGGCCACCACCGCCGCGCCCATCGTGCTCGAGTTCCTGTTCGGCGCGGTGATCGGCTGGCTGATCGTGCGGGGGACGTTCGTCCTGCCGTGGCTCTTCACCCTGGCCGGTGTGGGCGGCACCGTGGCCGCCCTGGCCCTCGGCGACTTTCCGGGCCCCTGGTACCGCGCCCTCGTCGGTCTGCCGATCGCCGTCGCCGTCTACGGGATCGTCGGACTCGAACGCCGCTCGGACCTGGTCGCCCCGCAATGGCTGCAGACCGTGGGCGACGCCTCGTACTCGATGTACCTGTGGCACGTACTCGTCCTGACCGCACTCGGCCGGGTGGTGCTCGTGCGGCTTCCCGAGAGTTCGCTGATTCATGGTGCGGCCCTGATTTTCTCGCTGGTGGCCGTGCTCGTCTCGTCGCTCATCGCATACCGGATCATTGAGAAGCCACTGACCGAGATGCTGCGGGAGCCGGCCGATCTGGTGCCGTTCTGGACCCGGGTACAGGCGCGGCACGCGGCCTGAGAACGGCGGCCGCCGGGTTCAGCGGGAGCAGTACCGCCGGGCCCCGGGAGATTCCCAGCAGTCCCAGCGGATCCACGTAGGTGCCGTCTCGTCGTACCCCCCAGTGCAGGCAGACTCCCGGTAGACAGTGACTTCCCGGGCCGGCGTCGAGCAGTTCACCCAGCACGGCCCCCGGACCGACCACTTGCCCGCGATGCACCCGGGCGCGCACCGGTTCGAAGCTGCTGACCAGGCCATCGCCGTGATCGATACTGACCACGGGAGTTGCGGCCACCACGCCGGCGAAACTGACCGTGCCCCCGAGCGGTGCGGTCACCACCTGCTGCGCCGATCCCGCGAGATCCACTCCTCGATGGCCGGGGGACCACGGGTGCGGCCCCACCGCGAACCCCCGCACGATCGCGGGCCGCGGCTGCAGTGGCCACTGCCCATGGGACACCGGATCAACTACCCGGGACGGGACCACCGGCGAGAAGCCGAGTACAGCAGCGAGAATCACGATCAGTGTCGTCGTCACCACTTCAGGGTGCCGGGCCGGAAGCAGACCGGGAACGACGAACGGGCGGGTTGTGGACAACCCGCCCGTCGTGCCGACCTGTGGAAAGTACCCGGCCGGAGAGTGCTCAGCTCGCTTCGGAGAGCTTCCCGCGCAACTGCATCACGGCCTTGGTGTGCATCTGACAGATCCGGGACTCGGTGACCCCCAGCACCCGGCCGATCTCGGCGAGGGTGAGGCCCTCGTAGTAATAGAGGGTCACCACGATCTTCTCCCGCTCCGGCAACTGGTTGATCGCGCGGGAGAGCATGAACTTGGTCTCCTCGCTCTCGAACGCCTGGACCGGATCCTCGGCCTTGGTGTCCTCGAGCGTGTCGACCAGCGAGAGCTTGTCGCCCTTCTCGCCGCCGACCGTCAGGAGCTCGTCGAGCGCCACCACGTTGACGTAGGAGACCTGGGAGAAGACGGCGTGCAGCTCTTCGAGCGTCATTCCCAGACGCTCGGCCACCTCAGGCTCGGTGGGTGAACGGTGCAGCTCGCCCTCGAGGGAGGCATAGGCGCGCTCCACCTCGCGGGCCTTGTAACGCACCGATCGCGGGATCCAGTCGATGGCCCGCAGCTCGTCGATGATCGCGCCCCGAATACGGGAGATCGCGTAGGTCTCGAACTTGATCGCGCGGTCGATGTCGAACTTCTCGATGGCGTCGATCAGACCGAAGATGCCGTAGGAGACCAGATCGGCCTGCTCGATGTTCGGCGGCAGACCTACGCCGACCCGGCCGGCCACGTACTTCACCAGCGGCGAGTAATGCAGAATCAGGCGTTCGCGGGTCGTCTGGTCGCCGGTGAGCTTGAACTTCTCCCAGCGCGCCCGCAAAGCGGCTTCGTTGGCCGCGACGGCGTCCTCCGCGGTCACGTCGACGAGAGCGTCGCTGTCGGCAGTCACCCGGGTCCCTCCCTGCTCAGCGCCTAGTCATCCGGTCAGGCTGCTTGGTTGTGCTCAGGCCCTGGGGTGGGCCTGACGGTAGCTCGCGCGCAGCCGGTCCACGGAAACGTGGGTGTAGAGCTGCGTAGTCGTGAGCGTAGCGTGACCGAGCAGTTCCTGTACGCTACGAAGGTCCGCGCCGCCGTCGAGAAGATGAGTCGCAGCGCTGTGACGTAACCCGTGCGGGCCAAGCGAGGGAGCGTCTTTCACCCGTTCGAGTGCCTGATGCACCACCTGTCGGACTTGGCGCTGGTTGACCCGACCTCCCCGTTTTCCCAAAAACGCCGCCGCACCGCTATTTTCGCTGGTCAGGGCCGGTCTCGCGCGATCCAGCCAGGAATTCAGGGCAGTGGCCGCCGGTACTCCGAACGGAACGACGCGTTCCTTGCCGCCCTTGCCCAGGACCCGGATCGTGCGGCGTTCCCGGTCGATGTCGTCGACGTCGAGCGAGCAAAGTTCACCCACTCGGACGCCCGTCGCGTAGAGCAACTCCAGGAGAGCAAGATCGCGGACGAGCATCGGGTCGCCGGGCGGGACCTTGAGTGTTTCAGAACCAGTTTCCGTCAGACCGTTCTCGACCGCTCCGGCGGCCTCGGCCAGAGCACCGCGGGCCTGGTCCTGGCGGAGGACACCGGGCAGCCGCTGCCCTCGCTTCGGGGCCTGCAACCGGGCTCCTGGATCGGTGCCGAGCCGGCCACCGCGGTACAGCCAGCGGCTCAGCGCCCGAGCACTCGCCGCCCGCCGCGCCAGGGTGGACCGGGCCTGACCCGCCGAGGACATCGACGCCAGCCAGGAGCGCAGCACGGCGAGCGTGAACAGATCATCGAGGGCCCGGTCCGCGCCGACCGAGCCCCGGGCGTGTCGCAGGAGCTCGGTGGCGTCGGCCGAGTAGGCCCGCACGGTGTGCTCGGAAAGGTTGCGTTCAACCGCCAGGTGACGGGCGAACTCCTCGACCAGGACCTCGTCGTGTGCGTTCCTCACGTTCGGGGAATGGTGGACGCCCGCGGGCTCGGTCGATCGGTCAGAGGGCTGGTCGGGCATCTGCCCACCGTCCCCCTTTCGGGCGGACGGCTCAAGCACAGGGGGCGGTGTGCCGTGCAGGTGTCATGAGCAGGACTAGTCTCCGGGGGATGAATCGACCTCCCGACGCACCGGGAAAACGTCTCCTCCGGATCGGTACCCGGTCCTCCCCGATGGCGCTGGCGCAGGTCGAGCGCGTGCGCACGGAACTCACCGCAATCGTGCCCGGGTTGGTGGTGGAGGTCGTCCCGGTCACCACCAGCGGCGACCGCTGGCCTGGCGCCCTGTCCGAACTCGGCGGTAAGGGCGCCTTCACCAAGGAAGTCGACCAGCTGCTCCTGTCCGGCGAGGTCGACCTGGCCGTGCACTGCATGAAAGACGTCCCCGGCGACCGGCCGGTACCGGCCGGCACCACGTTCGCCTCTTACCTGGAACGCGACGACGTTCGGGACGCCCTCATCCACCCCGGCGGCCTTTCCCTCGACCAGCTGCCCCCGGGCTCCCGCATCGGCACCTCCGCCGTCCGGCGCATCGCCCAGTTGTCCCGCCACTACCCGCACCTGACCACCGTGCCGATCCGCGGCAACGCCAACAGCCGGCTGGCCAAGCTGGAGGCCGGGCACGCCGATGCCCTCCTGCTCGCCTACTCCGGCCTGGAGCGCATCGGCGAGACGGTCCGCGCGACCCAGATCCTCGATGTCGGGACGATGTGCCCGCCGATCGGTGCCGGTGTACTCGGTCTGCAGTGCCGGGAGAACGACGCGGACACCATCGACCTCGTCGATCGTCTGGGCAGTCCCGACACCTGGCAGCAGACCACGGCCGAGCGGATGCTGCTGCACGTGCTGCAGGGTCACTGCAACAGCCCGATCGCCGGGTTCGCGTCGTCCCTGCCCGACGGTCGTCTCACCCTGCGCGCCATGGTCTTCTCCCTGGACGGCAAGACCTCCCTGGAGGCCGAGGAGACCGGCAGCGCCTCGGACCCGGTGCTGCTCGGCACCTCGGTCGCCATCACCCTGCTGCGACAGGGTGCCAGGGAGCTGATCGACGAGTCCGCGGACCAGCACTGACGAACGAGCCGACAACCGGGATCGAAGGCCAGGAACCGCTGACGGCTGTGGACTGACAGACGGGACGTCATCGACCGGATCCCCTTGTCTCCCGGCGCAATCGGGCAGGGGCTCGGCGCCAACCGTCCCCTTCTCGCTCGGCCAGACCGCGCAGTTCCAGCCGGGCCAATGACGCGGTCACGGATCTCTCCTGGGCCCCGGCCCTCGTGCACAGCACCGACACCAGCACTCCCTTGCGCACCGGCAAGGCATCGAGCACGTGCAGGTCACGTGGCTCGAGCCCGTCGTACTCCGCAGCCGGGACGATCTCATCCTCGGCCATGAAAGCCCCGATCGGGCCGACCAGTTCGCAGAGTTCATCGGCCGAGGTGACACAGACCGCGCCGTTACGGAGCAACCGGTGGGCGCCGTACGACGAGGGTGACGTGATCGGGCCCGGCACCGCCCCGACCGGGATGCTCAGCCGGTCGGCCCAGTTGGCGGTCCCCATCGTGCCCGAGCGGTTACCGGCCTCGACCACGCAGGTGGCCCGGCCGAGGGCCGCGATGATGCGGTTGCGGAAGATGAAGCGCCACTTCGTCGGCACCTGCCCCGGCGGGACCTCGCTGACCAACGCTCCGAACCTGCCGATCTCACCGATCAGCAACTCGTTCGTCGGCGGGTAGGCCCGGTCGAGACCGCCGGCCAGCACCGCGAGGGTAGGACCGCCCACGGCGAGCGCACCTCGGTGCGCGGCTGCGTCGATACCCAGCGCGGCACCGGACACGACCGTGACACCCCGGTCGGCGCAGCCCGTGCCCAGGTCGGTGGCCACGTGTTCGCCGTAGCTGGTGGCCGCACGCGCACCGACGATCGAGACCGAGACGACGCAGGCCTCGTCCAGGCGCATCGGTCCGCGAACGTACAGGCAGAAGGGCATCCCGGTCTCCAGCCGGTTCAGCCCGTCGGGCCATTCCGGGTCGGACGGGATCAGCAACCGACCGCCGAGCCTCTGGAGGTTGTGCAGGTCACGCGCGGGATCGAGGGCGACAAGACGCTTGGCATAACGCTTCTCGCCGCGACCGGCCCGCACCTCGGCCAGCGCGGCCACCGCGCCCCGCCGGGCCACCCACGCACCGGCCCGGATGTCACCCGGCTCGGCCAGCCTGCTCCAGGCCACCCGGGCCAGACGCTCCTCGTGATCAGCACCGTCGCCGGCACTCCACTGACCAACGCCCCCGTGGCCGACACTCGCTCCACCGAAACCGTCACCATCAAACCTGTCACCACCAGCCCCGTCACGACCGATGGCCCCGACCCCGACCTTCCCGTCGCGTTCCGTCCCACCGACCACGACGTCCCCCGTCTCCGCTGTGTTCTCTGACCTCACCCGGAGGTCGTCCAGCTCGATCCCGTCCGTCCCACCGATGTCTGTTGTGGGTGGGACACTTCGGTTCAGCGGAACATCTCCCAGATCGATGCCGGGTGGCCGGTTCCGGACCGTCCACGCTCCCTCGGAACGACCAGCCCCGGCGCCTTCCGGGCTCTCCCGGAACCCCTCTCCCCCGCTCACACCGACACCTGCCCACGCCGACGCAACATCAGCGCGCGGGACACGTCGTCGCGGTCGGGTTCGGAGCGACCCGCCAGGTCGGCCACGGTCCAAGAAACCCTCAATACCCTGTCGTGGCCACGGATCGAGAGTCGGCCATGATCCAGGGCCCGGTCGACGTCCTGGGTGACCTTCGGGGAGAGTCTCAGCGGCCCCCGCAGGTAGCTGCCGGAGATCTCACCGTTGCAGGTCCACGGGGTGTCGGCCAGCCGGTCACGGGCGATCATCCTGGCCGCCAGAACCCGGCGTCTCACGGTCGCGGAGCTCTCTGCCCGATCTCCCGCAGCCATGTCGGCCCTCGAGACCGGCAGCACGTCGACCTGTAGGTCCACCCGGTCGAGCAACGGCCCTGAGAGCCTGGACAGGTACCGCCGCCGCGCCACCGGGGCGCACACGCAATCCAGCCCCTTACCCACGGCGAAGCCGCACGGGCACGGATTGCTGGCCAGCACCAGCAGGAATCGCGCCGGGAACCGGGCCATGCCGTTGGCCCGGTGGATCACCAGGTCACCGTGCTCGAGAGGCTGCCGCAGCGAGTCCAGCACCTGACTGTGAAACTCACCGGCCTCGTCGAGGAACAGGATGCCCCGGTGCGCCAGTGAGGCGGCCCCCGGGTGAGGGAGCCCGCTGCCACCGCCGACCATAGAGACGACGGTGCAGGTGTGGTGCGGGTTCTGGAACGGGGGCCGGCGGATCAGGCCGGTCTGCGGATCGAGGGTGCCTGCCACCGAGTGCACCGCCGTCACCTCCACCGCCTCGTCGTCGTCCAGATCAGGCAGGAGCCCCGGCAACCGGGAGGCGAGCAACGTCTTCCCGGTGCCGGGCGGCCCCATCAGCAGGAGGTGATGCCCTCCGGCAGCAGCAAGTTCCAGCGCCTGGCGGGCCTCGTTCTGACCGATCACGTCCGACAGGTCGGGCTGCGGGCCGGACCGGACCGGACCCCGCAGCGGCGCCAGATCACGCGGCCGCACCAGCACGTCGCCTGGGTTCGCCGTGTCATCGTCGGATTCGGCGAGCAGGACGCTGCGCGACGAAGCGTGCAGCAGCGGAAGCTGCTGCACGGATGCCGGCGAACCTCCGGCGGTGCCACCGTGCAGGTGAATCAGATCGGCGAGGGTACTCATCGCGTGTACCCGGGCACCGGGCACCAGCCGGGCCTCGGCGGCGTTGGCCGCAGGCACGACCACGTCGGGATGCCCGCTGCGTACCGCCGCAAGCGTCGCAGGCAGCACCCCCCGCACCGGGCGGACCCGGCCGTTCAGCCCGAGTTCGCCGATGTGGACGTGGTTCTGCACCACCGATGCGTCCAGCACTGTCTGGGCGGTGAGCAGGGCCACGGCGATGGCCAGGTCGAACCCACTTCCGGCCTTGGGGAGTGCCGCCGGGGACAGGTTCACCGTGATGCGGCGCTGCGGCAGGGGGTGCCCGGAATTGAAGCAGGCGGCTCGCACCCGGTCACGGGACTCGGTGAGCGAGGCGTCGGGAAGTCCGACCAGAGTGAAAGCCGGTAGTCCGAGAGCAATGTCGGCCTCCACGTCGATCACGTGCCCGGCCATGCCGACGATGGCGACGGACAACGCCCGGCCCAGCGCCATCAGAGCACCCCCTTCAGGTGCACCAGGCGCGTGGTGCCGCGGACCGGGCGGACGATGCCGACCACGTCGACGCGCACGTCGCGGAAGAACTGGTTCTGCGATGCCAGCCAGAAGCCGGTCAGGCGACGCAGACGGCCCACCTTCACGGCCGTGACAGCCTCGAACGGGTCACCCGCCCGGAGGGACTGCCGAGTCTTCACCTCGCACACCACCAGGCACTGACCCTCCAGCGCCACCAGGTCGATCTCCCCGACCCGGCACCGCCAGTTGCGTGCCAGGATCCGGCAGCCCGTTGCCCTCAGGTGAGCGGCCGCCAGATCCTCCCCGTACCGGCCGAGTTCGGCCTTCGCCATCTGCATGGCCGAAAGCTTGCGCTGTGAAGCGGTTCCCCGTCAGCCGCGAAATGCCGCCTGTGGACAAACCCCGGGTCTTGCCGACCTGTGGAAAACCCGGCCGGTGGAAAACCGGACCTCAGCGATGCATAGAGGAACCGCACTCCGAGCAGAAGGCCGCACCCGGCACGTTCTTCGTTGACTCACAGCCCGGGCAGGCCTGCTGCTGCTGGAACTTCCGGCCGCAGCTGGAGCAGAACTTGCCGCCGTCCACCTTCGCGGCGCAGTGCGGGCAGGTCACGACGCTGCGCTCGGAGACGTTGAGATCCTTGTTCCAGTCGACCGACCGGGCCTGGTCGTACATCTGCTGCACCTGGGCCTGCGACTGGGCCCGGGACAGCTCCTCGTGCACGAACGGCGAGCACCGCGCGCACTGGCCGACCTGCTCGTTCCAGCAGACCTCGTGACACACCCAGTCGCTGCAGCCCCGGCACTGGCGGAACTCGTGGCGGACGGTCTCGACCGCCTCGCTCATCGCCTTGTCCTTGGCCGCGGAATTGGTTCCGCGGTCCCAGTAGTTGGCCAGGTTGCCGATCCGGCCGGCATTACCGCCGAGGAAGTTGCCGACGGTGCGCAGGACGTTCTGCGCCATCTCCACCTTGTCCCGCACGAACGGGGACCGGTGACCGTTGCCGCAGCGCTCGCAATAGAACTCGAACTGGAAACCGTCGTTGTTCGAGAGGTCACGCACGTTGTCGGTGAACGCATAGTGCTGGGACACGACGGTCATGCTAAATGCCCAGGGGCCGGTGAAGACAGCTTTCCGGACAGGTTTCCCACCGTTGGCGCAATCGCCGCCGTCCCGGCGTTTGGTGCCGATGCCACGTCCGGCAGGGGTGCACCCCCGCATCCGTGGGACCCTGACCGAAAGATAAGGGGACGAATCCGTCGAACGGGGCGTTGAACCGGACGTGATCTGTCGGGGGGCACCACTAGAGTCGGCCGGGTCATGATGATCTCGGTCGAGAACCTCACCAAACGCTACGGCGCTGTCACCGCGCTCGACGGGCTGACCTTCGCCATCGAGCCAGGTGTCGTCGGTCTGGTCGGCGCCAACGGCGCCGGCAAGTCCACGATGATCAAGATCCTGCTCGGGTTGCTACCCGCCACCACGGGCAGTGCCCGGGTACTGGATCTTGACGTTGCCACCGACGGCCCCACCATCCGGCAACGTGTGGGCTACATGCCCGAGCACGACTGCCTTCCGGCCGACATGTCGGCCACCGAGTTCGTGCTGCACATGGCGCGCATGTCCGGTCTCCCACTCACTGCGGCCCGTGAACGCACCGCGGACACATTGCGTCACGTCGGTCTCTACGAGGAGCGGTACCGCTCCATGGGTGGCTACTCGACCGGCATGAAACAGCGGGTCAAGCTGGCCCAGGCCCTGGTTCACGACCCGGGCATGCTGCTGCTCGACGAACCGACCAACGGACTCGACCCGGCCGGGCGCGACCAGATGCTCGCACTGCTGCGCCGGATCGGCACCGAGTTCGGCATCCCGATGCTCGTCACGTCCCACTTGCTGGGCGAACTCGAGCAGGTGTGCGACCACATCGTGGTGGTGGACGGCGGCCGGCTGCTGCGCTCCACCTCTACCGCGGACGTCACCTCCGCCAGCCGCATCCTGGCGATCGAGGTGAACGAGCGGGCCGACGACCTGGGCCGCGCCCTGCACGCCGCGGGCCTCTCGGTGCACCCCGCCGGACGGCAGATCGAGGTGGAACTGATCGACGACACCACCTACGACATCGTGCTCGACACTGTGGTGCAGCTCGGCGTGGGTCTGCACCGGCTGGAGCGTCGCCGTCACCGGATGGCCGAGATCTTCCGCGCCGACCCCACTCTCGACCCGAACGGACAGGACGGCCAGGACGCCTCGAACGGCACCGCGCAGGCAGCAGCCGCAGCGTTGCAGCAACGTTGGGCCGCGGCCGCCGGCCAGGGACCGCAGAGCACGCCGCACCACGAACAGCAACCGGACGAGGGGAGGCAGCGATGAGCAGCAACGGCGGTGTCATCCACGACATCGGGTTCCGGCACTACGACGGGCCCAGGCTCGGCCGGGGTTACCTGATCCGGTCGCTGTACGTCGAGAGCCTGCGGGGCTGTTACGGTCTCGGCCGCTCGGCCAAGTCGAAGATCATGCCGTTCCTGCTGCTGGTGGTACTGGTCGCCCCGGCGATCATCATCGCGGTGGTGGCGGGCGTGACGAACATGAAGAAGCTGCCGATCGACTACGTGGGCTACATGTTCGCCCTGGAGTCGGCGATCGCGATCTTCCTCGCGGCCCAGGCACCGGCCACGGTGTCGCGTGACCTCCGGTTCCGGGTGATGCCGCTGTACCTGTCGCGGCCGCTGTCCCGCAATGACTATGTGGCGGCCAAGTACGGCGCGATGAGCACGGCGCTCTTCATCCTCATCGCGGTGCCGCAGACCGTTCTGTTCCTCGGCGCCCTGCTGGCCAAGATGTCGTTCTGGCCGAACGCGAAAGACTGGGCCGCAGGGCTTCTCGGAGCGTTGCTCCTGTCGTTGGTGCTGGCCGGGATCGGCCTGCTGATCGCCTCGATCACCCCGCGCCGGGGCTTCGGGGTCGCCGCGGTGATCACCGTGCTGCTGCTCCTGGGACTGGTCAGCAGCGCACTGGCGTCCCTCGCTGACATCAACGGCCATCCCGACCTGGCCGGGTACTTCGCCCTGCTGAACCCGGTCTCCCTGGTCCAGGGCGTACTGCACTGGCTGGTCGACGCCGACGTCTCCTACCCGCAGCCCCCTCCCGGCACGACGGGCGGCCTGGTGTTCACCGCCGCCATGCTCGCCGTGATCGCCGGCTGCTACGCCCTCCTCCTCGCCCGCTACCGAAAGGTGTCGGCGTCATGACCGCAACACTCCCCTACGCACCCCGCACCGAAGCGGCCCCGGTCGAGATGAAGCTCGAGCAGGTCAGCCGCTGGTTCGGGAACGTCGTCGCAGTGAACGACGTCTCGATGACGATCCGGCCCGGGGTCACCGGGCTGCTGGGCCCCAACGGCGCCGGCAAGTCCACCCTGATCCACCTGATGAGCGGTTTCCTGCCGCCGTCGTCGGGCACCGTCACCGTGGGTGGCGAGCCGACCTGGCACAACGAGAGCATCTACCGCCGCATCGGCCTGGTGCCCGAGCGGGAGGCGATGTACGACGGCGTCTCCGGCTGGAACTTCGTGCTGGCCAACGCGAAACTGCACCGGCTGCCCGACCCCCGGGCCGCGGCCCAGCGGGCCATCGAGACCGTCGACATGCAAGCGGCCGCCTCGCGCGACGTAGGCACCTACTCCAAGGGCATGAAGCAGCGCATCAAGATGGCGACCGCCCTGGTGCACGACCCGGACGTACTCCTGCTGGACGAGCCCTTCAACGGTATGGACCCGCGCCAGCGTCTGCAGTTGATGGACCTCATGACCGAACTCGGCCGCAGCGGCCGGGTGGTGCTGTTCAGCTCGCACATCCTCGAGGAGGTCGAGCAGATCGCGGCGGGGATCGAAGTGATGGTTGCCGGACGGCATGCGGCGTCCGGTGACTTCCGCGAGATCCGCCGTCTGATGACCGAGCGCCCGCACCAGTACACGATCCGATCCAGCGACGACCGCGCCCTGGCGGCGGCCCTGATCGCCGACGGTTCCACCTCCGGGGTGGAACTGGGACGCAAGACCGGGTCGCCCGTGCTCAACGTGCAGGCCACCGACTTCAACCGGTTCGCGCACCGCCTGCCGGTCTTCGCCCGGGAACGAGGGATCCGCCTGTACGAGGTCACACCGGCCGACGAGTCGCTGGAAAAGGTCTTCTCCTACTTGGTGAACCGATGAACGCCACCGTCGCCGGGCTCACCTGGCACAGTTTGGTCGGGCGCCGTCGCGCCCTCCTGCTGTTCATCCTCCCCGTCGTACTGATCGCCCTTGCCGTGCTGGTGCGGCTGGTCAGCGGCGAGTCCAGCGGCAGCGCCACCGATCTGCTGGGTTCGTTCTCACTCGGCTTCCTGATCCCGCTGCTCTGCCTGATCGCCGGCACCGGCGCAATCGGGCCGGAGATCGATGACGGATCGATCGTCTACCTGCTGGCGAAACCGCTGAACCGGTACGTGATCGCGGTCAGCAAATGGATCGTTGCCATCGGCGTGATCGTACTGTTCGGCGTTCTGCCCACCCTGGTCTCGGGTTTCATCCTGGCGGGCAACCAGGACGGTGTCGCCACCGGTTTCGCCACCGGGGCGCTGCTGGCCGGCGTCGCGTACATCACCGTCTTCCTGCTGCTGGCCGTGATCACCCGCAACGCGGTCGTGATCGGCCTGCTCTACGCGCTGGTCTGGGAGGCCGCGATCGGCGGGTACGTACCCGGCGCCCAGACTCTCAGCATCCAGCAGTGGGCCCTGGCTGTCACCGAGAAGATGCTCGGTGACGCCGCACCAGGCCTCGGGGTGGACTCGGCCGTGGGGCTGACCACCGGCCTGGTGCTGCTGTTCGTGGTGAGTTTCGGCGGGCTGGCCTACACCGGATTCCGTCTGCGCAGCATCCGCATCGGCGGCGAGGAGTAGAGCACCCAAACAGCGAACTGCCCACCACCACGAGGGTGCGGGCAGTTCGCTGTTCTGTGTTCAACTCGCGTTGCCGAAGCCACCGTTCTTCGGCAGCTGCAGGTCGTTCGGAGTGAGTTCCTCGACGTTCACGTCCTTGAACGTGACCACCTTGACCGCCTTCACGAACCGGGCCGGACGATAGACGTCCCACACCCAGGCATCACTCATCGAGACCTCGAAGTAGACCTCGCCGTCCGCGGACCGCACCTGCAGATCCACCTGGTTAGCCAGATAGAAACGGCGTTCGGTCTCGACCACGTAACTGAAGAGACCGACCACGTCGCGATACTCGCGATAGAGCTGTAGCTCCATCTCGGTCTCGTAGTTCTCCAGGTCTTCGGCGCTCATCTGGCCTCCCCTCCGGTTCCGGTCGGCGGGGTGAGGACCGTCCGGGTTCGCCAGGCCTGCCGTCGCTCGTTCATACCTGCCGCTTGCTCCTGTGTGCCGCTGGTCGGGACCGTCACGCACTGCCAGGACATGATTACCATCTGCCCGCATCAGCGCGCTCACGGCCCCGCTTTCGTCCCATGATGGCGCAGAACGCAGCGTCCGGTGACTCATGCCGCGCGGCTCTTCGCCGCAGACGCCCCGGCCTCCACCGAATCGCCCCGTCCCGGCCTGCGACAACACCCCGGCCACTCACCCATCCCCGCGAAAAATCGAGCCTCAAGGGGCTGGTGTGACCGGAGCAGAGGACGCGGGTGGGCACCGGCGGGCTTCTCACGGGAGCGCTGCGGACCGGGTCAATCATTCGGGTCGCAGCGAACCTGGGAACAGCAAACCCGGGCCCGCGCAGACCGGGGCAGCACGAACGGGGCTTCACGAACCAGCGCCGCACGAACCAGCGCCCCACCAACCAGCGCCGGCGCAGTGTCCACGAGCCTCGACCGGTTCCCACCGGAGCCCGCATCCATGACTGGGGAATTTCCGTGCGCACTGAGCGCACGGAAATTCCCCGATCAAGGTTCCGAGCCCTTGAGCGGCAACGCATGAGGCGGGCTGGGTCCGGGCGGCTCTGGTCAAGCAGCAACGGCTCAGCCCAGTGCCAGCCCCAGCTCCACACCGCCCCAGGCCAGCATCAGTCCGGCCACGATCGACACGAGGACGTACCCCGTAGCCACCCCGAGCCGCTTCTGCCGGGCCAGTTGCACGGTCTCGAAACTGAACGTGCTGTAGGTGGTGAACGCCCCGCACCAGCCCGTCCCGGCCGCGGCCAGCACCTCGCTGCTGATCGCCCCGCCCGCGGCCAGACCCATGAGCAGCCCGAGCACGGACGATCCGGACAGGTTGATGAGCAGCGTTCCCAGGGGCAGTCCGCTGGAGTGCCGGGCTTGCACCCATCGATCAAGGAGGTACCGGCACGGCGCCCCGAGCGCGGCACCGAGAGCGACCATCAGCGGGATCACGGGAGCCCTTCCGGCTCAGTTTCGCCTGGAAGGCCGGACGGGGCTGACGGAGTTGACGGGACCGACCGGCCAGACAAGGTCGACGAGCTGGACGAGGTGGAAGAGCCCGACAGCCGCGACGCAAGGGCCGGGGTCGCGCTGACGAATGCTGTCACCAGGGCTTGGCCCCCGACCACGGCCAGCAGCGCTCCGGCCAGGGTCAGCGTCACGTATCCCCCGGCGACCAGAGGACGACCGGCGTCGATGAGGTGAAAAGTGTCGGTGCTGTAGGTGGAGAAGGTGGTGAAGCCCCCGAGAATGCCGACCCCGATGAACGGCCGGGTCAGGGGATGCGCCCGGGGAAAGCGGGCGAGCAGCGCCATCAGTACGCCCATGAACAGCCCACCGGCAATGTTGATGGCCACGATCGCCCACGGAAAGGAGCCGGGCACAGCGGGGATCATCTGGGTCAGACCGTAGCGGGCTTCGGCACCGACCACCCCGCCCAGGGCGATCGCCCCGAGCGTCGCGGGACCGGCACCGGCCGCCTTCCGAGGAGTCTCCGGACCGGCGGAACGGGTCTGTTCCGGCCGGAGGGCACCGTCTGTCATGGGAAGAGGGTCAGTTCTTCGTGGTCGTACCCCACCGCCCGGCTGTGCTGGGGAGGTGCCAGCTCCACCGGCCGGCCACCGGCCGCCACCGGCGACCCACCGGCTCCCGCGGCTCCCGCGGCTCCCGCGTCCACCAGACCTTCAGCGTCCACCAGACCTTCAGCGTCCACCAGACCTTCAGCGTCCACCAAACCGTTCGCAACGTCCTCGGTGACCTCATCGGGAACCGGCCCCATCGAATCCGCGAGCTCGGCCGCATCTTCTTGCGACCCCAGCCCGTCCAGATCGAGCGTCTCGCCGTACACGCCGTCGGAACCAGGGATGTTCCAGGAGAGCCGGTGCAACCGGCTCGGACCCAGACGCCGGAGCGCGGCCAGGTGATCGGGCGCCGAGTAGCCCTTGTTGAGTTCCCAGCCGTAGCCCGGGTACTCGTCGGCGAACTGGACCATCAGGCCGTCCCGCTCGACCTTGGCCAGCACACTCGCGGCCGCCACGGCCGCGCACCGCAGGTCGGCCTTCACCTGCGTGACCACCCGGGCGGGCACGATAGACGCAATCGGCACCCCGTCGACGAAGGTCAGGGGATGCCCGACCGCGACCGGGTCCTCCTCGAAGTCGAACAATGCCGTGCCCTGCGGGGCCTCCTCGACCGCCTCGGCCGGCACGCTCAGCCAGTCGTGCGAGCCGTCCAGCAATGCGCAGTCGGGCTTCACCTCGAGCGTGGCGAACGCCCGCGCGGCCGCCAGACGTAGGCCGGCGATGATGCCGATCTCGTCGATCTCGTCCGCCCCGGCGTGCCCGACAGCACTCATCGGAGCCCAGCGACGCAGCTTCGGAACGAGCTTCTCGCGGGCTGCGGGGGCTAGGAGCTTGGAATCGCGGACGCCGGTCGGCGCCGAGGGCGTCTCCAGATCCACCACGACGATCCCGACGGTGACCGGCCCGGCCAGCGAACCGCGACCGACCTCGTCGATCCCCGCGACGAAACGATGACCCTCGCGCAGCAGCTTGCGCTCCTCGCGCAGCGTGGGCGGCTGTGCCGACAGCTTCTTCAGCAGGGCCTTCTTCGCCGCGGCCTTGCGGGCCTTCGCCCGCTGCGCGGCGGCCTGCTGGGCCAGGGCCTTCTTCGTCGGCGGCCTGGGAGCGGACGCCGGGGTCATCGTGTAGTCACCACCTGGAGGGATCGACGGCAGAGATCGAAAGTCCGGAATCACTCGGACTGCCCGACGCTACCTGACTTGGGCGGGATCTTGGCGCGAAGGGGCAGAAGTTACGTGTGTTCTACGACGAGTCCACGGCGTCGAACACGTCCGACGGGTTCGTCAGCGGCGACATCCGTTTCAGCGGCCACACCCGGGCGAACGCGACGCCCACCACGTTGTCGATCGGCACCGTGCCGTCGGCGTTGTCGCGGTGGTACCGGGAGTCGGCCGAGTCGCCCCGGTTGTCGCCCATGACCCAGACGTGGTCCGCCGGAACGGTGACCGTGAACTCGTCCTCGCTGGGAGCACTTCCGGTCTTCACGTACGGCTCGCCGATCGGCGTGCCGTTGACCGTGACCCGTCCCTGCTTGTCGCAGCAGACCACCTTGTCGCCGGGCAGGCCGATGAGTCGCTTGATCAGGTGGTTGTCGGCATCGCTGGGCATCAGGCCGACGAACATCAGCGCGCTGTGCACGCGTTCCACGGTCGGGCTGCTCGCGGGGGCCTTCTCGGACGCGGGAAGCCAGCCGCCCGGGTCCTGGAACACCACGATGTCGCCGCGGTTGAGGGTGAACGGGCCGGGCGTCATCTTGCTGACCAGCACCCGGTCACCGACCTGAAGGGTGTTCTCCATCGACGACGACGGGATGAAGAACGCCTGCATCAGGTAGGTCTTGATGAGCAGCGACAGACCCAGCGCGATGAGCAGCACCAGGAAGACCTCGCGGACGAGGAAGCCGGCAGCCTGGACCGGGGTGAGCGGCGGGTCTTCCGGCTTCGGCCGGTGGGCCAGCGGCCGGAACTTGCCCGGGCCCGACTTCTTCGGGCGCGGGGGCTTTCCGGCGCGGACCCGCTCGGCGTCGAGAGCGTCGCGGCGGCTCATCCCCCGCGGACGGCTCGCCGGGGTGCGGCGGGCGCGGCGCCAGGCCTCCTCGCCCTCGTCCGGGTCGGGTCGCCCCGGGGCGCGATGCGAGCTCACGCCTGAGGTCACGGAGCCGGGACGTTCGCGAACGTCGAGGACGGGTTACGCAGCAAGCTGAAGCGGTCCAGCGGCCAGACGTTCACGAAGGCCCGGCCGACGATGTTGTCTTCCGGCACCATCCCGTTGTTGATGTCGGGGTGGTAGCGGGAGTCCTGGGACACCGAACGATGGTCGCCCAGCACCCAGACGTGCCCGGCGGGAACCGTCACGGAGAACGTCTTCTCGCTCGGCTGGTCGCCCGGGTACAGGTACGGCTCGTCGATCGGCACACCGTTGACGGTCACCCGCCCCTGGTCGTCGCAGCAGGCGACGGTGTCGCCCGGCAGACCGATGACGCGCTTGATCAGGTGGTCGTCCGAGTTGCTGGGCACCAGCCCGACGAAGCTCAGGGCCTGGTGGACGCGGCCCGCGGGGGCCGCCGTGCTGTCACCGAGCCAGCCGCCCGGGTCCTGGAAGACGACGATGTCGCCGCGGTGCAGGTCGAACGGGCCGGGCGTCAGCTTGCTCACCAGCACCCGGTCGCCGGTCAGCAGCGTGTTCTCCATCGACGGGGAGGGGATGAAGAACGCCTGCACCAGAAAGGTCTTGATCAGCAGGGAAAGACCGAGCGCGATGACGAGCACCAGCGCGAGCTCACGCACCAGGCCGAAGAAGGCGGCCACCGGGCCGGGCGTGGGCTTGTCCACCTGGGTGTCCTCAGGAGCTTGCGGCGGGGTCGGTGTGACAGACGACCCGGACGCGTTCCACGGGTCTGAGGGGGTCACCGGTTCCTCCGATGCGTACTGGTCACCGTCGGCCCTCATCGGCCGGACCCGTCGTCGAGACCGCCGATACGTGACACCGGCCAGTAAATGCCGGCGACCTTCCCGATCACCCGGTCGACGGGCACGGTGCCTCCTCCGGGAGAGCCGAGATGGGCGCGTGAGTCGGCGGACTCGGAACGGTGGTCACCCATGACCCAGAGCCGGCCCTGCGGCACCTCGATGTCGAAGGCCACCTTGCTGGGGGCGTTGCCCTCGGCCACGTAGGCCTCGTCGATCGCCGTGCCGTTCACCGTCAGACGTCCTTGGGAGTCACAACACGCGACGTGGTCACCGGGCAGGCCTATCACTCGCTTGACGTAGTCGTGAGATCCGACGGGCATGCTGAAGACGGAGGCGAGGCCGCGGCCGACGCTGCCGAGCAGGGTGTCGGGGCCGTCGTCCTCCGCGTCGAACACACCGGAGCCGTTGAAGACGATCACGTCGCCCCGGTGGATGTCGCCGAACGTGTAGGAGAGGCGTGAGACCAGCACCCGGTCGCCGATCTGCACCGTCGGCTCCATCGAGCCGGTGGGCACCACGAACGACTGCACGATGAGGGCCCGCACCAGGGCGATCGTCACCGCGACAGCGATCAGGACGACGGCGGCCCGCCGTAGCGGGCTCGCCGGGGAACGATCAGGCATCGCCGGGCGGGGCGACGTCGGCGCGGTCCGGCCGGTCAGCACCCGATCCCACCCCTTCTTCAGACTCGGCGGCAGAGGCGGTCACAGTGACCCTGCCGGGGTGATTCCAATGAACTTCTGCACCACAGTGTCTGCTGGCGCCGATCCTCGCACGCGGACGGCGCGATGGGCACCGAACCACGCGCCCGGCCACGGCGGGCAGCGATTCACAGCTTCTCATCCCAAGCTGTGCCAGCCGAACTCAGAGGGTGCCGGACGGGGCAAAGCGATCCGGCCCTGGCTCCCGTCGGGAGCCAGGGCCGGATGCGATGGAACAGGATTGATCAGGATTGATCAGGATTGATCAGGATTGATCAGGATTGATCAGGATTGATCAGCGCGCCGGGATCGCGTCGCGCTTCTCCTTGATCTTCGCGGCCTTGCCGCGCAGCGAACGCAGGTAGTACAGCTTGGCGCGACGCACGTCACCGCGGATCGCGACCTCGATCTTCTCGATGACCGGGGAGTGCACCGGGAAGGTGCGCTCGACGCCGACACCGAAGCTGACCTTACGGACCGTGAAGGTCTCGCGGACGCCGCCACCCGAGCGACGGATCACGACGCCCTGGAAGAGCTGCACACGGGAGCGCGTGCCTTCGATGACCCGGACGTGAACCTTCAGGGTGTCACCGGCGCGGAAGGCGGGGACGTCGGTGCGCAGCGATGCTGCGTCGAGACCGTCAAGTGCGTGCATGAGAAAGTCGCTCTCTCGCAGATGCCACAGGTCACCAGCGAAGGTAGAAGGTTCTACGGTTCACGGTCGTGCACAGCTCTGACGTCGGGTCCGCGCTCTCCCCCTGTGGCAGGGGCGCAGCCGACAGGCGGCACGAAGGGTCAGTCTGCCACAGGGTCGGTCACGGGCCGAAATCGGGAACCCACGAGGTCCCAGCCCTCGTCCAGCAGTACGGCGCGGTCCTGCCGGTCGGTGTCCTCGGGATCGAGGACGCCGATGAGGTCGGGTCGGCGGCGCGCGGTCCGGCGGAGTCGTTCGTCGCGGCGCCAGCGCTCGATCTGGGCATGGTGACCGGACATCAGCACGGGTGGCACCTCGCGGTCCTGCCAGACGGCCGGTTTCGTGTACACCGGGTACTCCAGCAGGCCGTCCTCGTGGCTCTCCTCGACCAGGCTCTCGGCATTGCCGATGACCCCCGGGATCAGCCGGGCGACCGCCTCGACCACGGCCAGCACGGCGACCTCGCCACCGTTGAGCACGTAGTCGCCCAGGCTGAAGGGCTGGACGGGCATCAGAGTGGCGGCGTGCTCGTAGACCCGCTCGTCGATGCCCTCGTAGCGTCCGCAGGCAAAGGCCAGCCACTCCTGCTGAGCGAGCTCGCGGGCCATCGCCTGGGTGAACGGCTGACCGGAGGGACTGGGTACGAGCAGCGTCGGCCTGGCCTGGCCCCGAGCCAGGGTCTCCAGCGCCTCCGCCCACGGCTCCGGCTTCATCACCATGCCGGCGCCACCCCCGGCGGGGGCGTCGTCGACGGTGCGGTGCCGGTCGTGGGTGAAGTCGCGCAGGTCGTGCACGGTCAGGTCGAGCAGACCGGTGCGCCGGGCCTTGCCGATGAGTGAGAGGTCGAGCGGCGTCAGGTAGTCCGGGAAGATCGAGAAAACATCGATGCGCATTTAGTCGTCGATGTCTTCCAGAAGGCCGGCCGGGGCGTCGATGACGATCCGGCCACCGGGCACATCCACCTCGGGCACGATCGCCCCGACGAACGGCACGAGCCGGTTCTCGCCCTTGACGGTGCGGACGACCAGGAGGTCCTGGGCGCCGGGGTGCTGCACGGCAACGATCTCGCCGAGCTTCTCCCCCGCCGGGTCGACCGCCCCCAGACCGACCAGTTCGTGGTCGTACCAGGCGTCGGGCTCGTCGGAGGCCTCCGGCAGATCGACCTCGAGCACCGCGTTGCGCAGTGCCTCGGCCGTGGTGCGGTCGGTGATCTCTTCGAAAGTCAGGAGCAGCGTGCCGTTGTTGTCACGGACGCGGCCGAGGGTGAGTGAGGTGGCGATGTTCGCCGCCGCCAGGGAACGGCGAAGGGAGCCGTCCTCCACATGGAGGACGACTCCCGTCACGAACCGCTGGTCCGGAGCATCAGTCCGGACCTCGATGCTCACCTCGCCGCGCAGACCGTGGGCACGACCAATTCTTGCAACCACGAGACGCACGGTGAGTTGGTTCTCCTGCTAGGTGGGGTCGGGTCAGCGGCCGCGGTCGACGTCGACGACGTCGACACGGACCGGCTCACCGTTGGAGATGGCCTTGACCACGGTGCGCAGCGCCGTGGCCGTACGACCGGAACGACCGATCACCCGGCCGAGGTCTTCGGGGTGGACCCGGACCTCGAGCAGGGAACCCCGCCGCAGCGAGCGACTGCGCACGACCACGTCGTCCGGATGGGCGACGATGCCGCGAACCAGGTGCTCCAGCGCGTCGGTGAGCACGTCAGGCCTGCTCGGCCGGAGCCTCGGCCGCAGCCGGCTTCTCCTCGGCCTTGGCCTCGGTCTTCGCTTCAGCCTTCGCTTCGGCCTTCTCAGCCTTCTCGGCCTTCGCCTTGGCGTCGTCGTCCTTGCGCTTGGCGCGCAGGGTCTTGGCCTCGTTCTCGTTCAGGCCCTTCGCCTCGGCGAAGCCCGAACGGTCTTCGACCTTCGGCTCGGCGACACGCAGAGTGCCCTCGGCGCCCGGCAGGCCCTTGTGCTTCTGCCAGTCACCGGTCACCTTGAGGAGAACCAGGACCTGCTCGGTCGGCTGCGCGCCGACGCCGAGCCAGTACTGCGCGCGCTCGCTGTCGACCTCGATGACCGACGGGTCGTGGGTCGGGTGGTACTTACCGATCTCCTCGATCGCGCGACCGTCACGCTTGGTGCGCGAGTCGGCGACAACGATGCGGTAGTACGGCGCGCGGATCTTGCCCATCCGCTTGAGACGGATCTTGACTGCCACTGGAGTGGACTCCTCATATGCATGGATGCGGCCGCACTTTTCCTCCGGAGTGGGGTTTCCGGTGGATCGGATGAGCCTTGGACTCGGCAACGCCTGCGGTGAGAGGGTCCGCACCGGCCGGGTTCAGCCGACCATTCTGCCAGATGTCACAGCTCCGCGAAGCACGACCGCGCTCGGCGCGCTCAGGACCCGCAGATCCAGGCGGGGATCGGCCTCGTAGACCACCAGATCGGCGGGTGCGCCCTCGGCCAGGGAGGGCTTGCCCAGCCAGGTCCGTGCCGACCAGCAGGCAGCGTCGAGCGCGGCGGTGCGCGGCAGCCCGGCCACGTGCAGCTCGGACACCTCGGAGGCGATCAGTCCGTGCGGCAGGGAACCACCCGCGTCCGTTCCGCAGTAGACCGGCACGCCCTCCTCGTACGCCGCACGCACCGTCTCGTACCGGCGCCGGTGCAGCGTGAGCATGTGGGCCGCGTAGAGCGGGAACTTCTCCTGCGCCTGCGCCGCGATCTGCGGGAAGGTGGCGATGTTGATCAAAGTGGGGACGATGGGCACGCCGTTTCTCGCGGCGTGCGTGCGCGGGTGGTCGCCGAGACCGGTGGCGTGCTCGATGCAGTCGATACCGGCGGCGAGCAGATCCGGCAGACAGTCTTCACCGAAGCAGTGCGCGGTGACCCGGGCGCCCTCGGCGTGGGCCGCGGCCAGGCCCGCGGTGAGGGCGTCGAGAGGCCAGCAGGGTGCGAGATCGCCGGTGTCGCGGTCGATCCAGTCGCCGACGATCTTGACCCAGCCGTCGCCGAACCGGGCCTGCGCCGCCATCATCGCGGGCAACTGTTCCGGCTCGATCTCGTGCGCGTAGTTGCGCAGGTAGCGGCGGGTGCGGGCGATGTGCCGCCCGGCCCGCACGATCACCGGCAGGTCGTCGCGATCGTCGATCCAGCGGGTGTCGGCCGGCGACCCGGCGTCACGCAGCAGCAGGGCCCCGGCGTCGCGGTCCGCGAGCGCCTGCTGCTCGCTGGTCTTCGCGTCGACCGCGCCGTGGGCGTCGAGGCCGACATGGCTGTGGGCGTCGACCAGACCGGGAATGGCCCAGCCGTCGACGACCGTCTCGTCCAGCCCGGGACCGGTGGGGCGCTCGAAGGTGATCCGGCCCCCGAGAATCCAGGCGCCGTCGTGCATCTCGTCGGGCCCGATGAGCACCGGGCCGGACAACCGGATCGCCTGCACGCGAGCACCGCCCCCTCGGCCCGACCACCGCGTCGCCCGGGCCGATCAGCGCCGGGCGACCACGACGTCCATCATTGTCGATCTATGACCTCAGCGGCCCAGGAACTTCTCGAAACCGGGCGGCAGCTCGAGGTTCGCCGGGTCGATGGCCGGCGGCTGACCCACGCCGAAGGCTCCGCCAGGCTGACCCGCGGGCCCCTTCTTGCCACCGTCGGCGAGCTGCTGGGCGCGCTTGGCCGGGTTGCCCGACTTGGCTTTTCCCTTGCGCGGGGCGGTGTTCTTGCCCTTGCCCTTCTTGCCGCCACCGATGCCCGGCGGCATCCCTGGCATGCCGGGCATCCCCGGCATGCCGGGCATCCCCCCGCCGCGGCGCATGGCGCGCATCATCTTCTGCGCCTCACCGAAACGCTCGATCAGCGTGTTGACCTCGCTGACCTGCGTGCCGGAACCCTTGGCCACACGCAGCCGCCGGGAACCGTTGAGCACCCGGGGCTGACGGCGCTCCAGCGGTGTCATCGATTTGATGATCGCCTCGACGCGGTCCATCTCACGCTCGTCGAAGTTGTCGAGCTGCTCGCGCAGCTCGCCCATGCCCGGCAGCATGCCGAGCATCTTCTTCAGCGAGCCCATGTTCTTCAGGGCCGCCATCTGGGCGAGGAAGTCTTCCAGCGTGAAGTCTTCGTCGGCGGCCAGCTTGGCCGCCATCTTCTCGGCCTGATCGGCGTCGAACGCCTTCTCGGCCTGCTCGATCAGAGTGAGGATGTCACCCATGTCGAGGATGCGGGACGCCATCCGGTCGGGGTGGAAGAGCTCGAACTCTTCCAGTTTCTCGCCGGTGGAGGCGAACATCACCGGCTGACCGGTCACGCCCACCACCGACAACGCCGCACCACCGCGCGCGTCACCGTCGAGCTTGGAGAGCACGACACCGGTGAAGCCGACGCCCTCCATGAAGGCCATGGCCGTGGTGACCGCGTCTTGACCGATCATCGCGTCGACGACGAACAGCACCTCGTCGGGGCTGGTCGCGGCCTTGATGTCGGCCGCCTGCTGCATCAGCTCACCGTCGACGCCGAGACGACCGGCGGTGTCGATGATGACCACGTCGTGGTGCTTGTCGCGGGCGAAGGCCACACCGTCGCGGGCCACCTTCACCGGGTCGCCCTGGCTGGTGCCTGACACACCCTGGCCCTCGGAGACACCGCGCTCGGGCGCGAACACCGGGACCCCGGCGCGCTGCCCGACCACCTCGAGCTGGGTGACGGCGTTCGGGCGCTGCAGGTCGGAGGCCACGAGCAGCGGCGTGTGCCCCTGCTCGCGCAGCCAGCGACCGAGCTTCCCGGCCAGCGTCGTCTTACCCGCACCCTGGAGACCGGCGAGCATGATCACCGTGGGCGGGTTCTTGGCGAAGCGCAGCCGGCGCGTCTCGCCACCGAGGATGCCGACGAGCTCCTCGTTGACGATCTTGACGACCTGCTGGGCGGGGTTCAGGGCCTGCGAGACCTCGATCCCGACCGCGCGCTCCCGGATGCGGGCAGTGAACTGCCGCACCACCGGCAGGGCGACGTCGGCATCCAGAAGGGCGCGACGGATCTCACGGATCGTCGCATCGACGTCGGCCTCGGACAGCCGACCCTTGCCACGCAGCGACTTGAAGGTGGCGGTCAGGCGATCGGAAAGGGTGGCGAACACCCTCTTAGCTTAATGGCTGCGGAGCGCGGAACGTCCGCGAGCACCACGAGGTGGCGACGAACAGCCGTGCGCGATCTTCCGGGTGGTGAGATCTTCCTCGGACAGGAGTGCAACGTCCTGTGGCCAGGGGCCGTCCAAGGGTCCTGACGAAGGCGCCGGACCGCCTCGGCCGGTTCTGACGAGAGGTGGATCCCCAGCATGACCGTGAACGTCGAGCAGTGCCACGACGACAGCACCGGGCCCGGAGGCCGATCGGGCCGCGGGCCGCTCATCGCGTTCGCCGTCATCGCTCCCCTCGTCGTCGCCCTGGTCGTGGCCGCGGGCTTCACCCACCCCTGGAACGCGGGCGGCGGAATCGCGGCGGGCGTCTACACGCGCGACTACTCCATCACTCAGCAGGTGGCGTCCGAAGACCTGGGTCACTGCCTCCAGTTGACGCTCGCCGGCACGATGACGGCCAGGTACAGGTCCCCTACCTGGAGCCTGGGTGGCCCGGGCTGGACCGACCCCAGGCTCTCGAACACGAGCATCGGCGTCCGGGCCAAGGACTCCTGCAACGAAGGAGTGGCGGAGAGTGACATCGATGCCGTGGCCCTGACTCAGTTCTGGGCCACGGAGACCTGCGGCGAACCAGTCCGGGGCGAATGGGAACTGTCGATGCGGCTCGGCCGCTGCGACCAGGACCTGGTGGCCGGCGTCGGCGGCCGGCGGAGCACGGTGAGCGGAAGCTCGTTCACCGCGAGCTTCAGCGGTGGAGAGGATCTCACCTGGCGGGGCACCATGTACGGCGACTCGATGTGCGTGGACGGGGCAGCTGGCGGTGACGTCACCCAGGGCACCACCACCACGAGCGTACTGCTCGACGGCTACCGGATCTGCCTGGGCCCGGACACCGCGAACCGCCCCTAGGGACCGTTTCCGGCCCTCAGGCCGACGGCACCGATCCCGCGTCCACCAGCACCGACACCGTCTCCGCCACGCGTGGTGGGGCCAGCGGGCCGCCGCCACGCTCGCAGACGTAGAGCACGTCCACGGCCTGTCCCGCATGAGTGGCGACATGGGCCGACCGCAGGTCCACGCCGACGCCGGCCAGTGCCGAGCCGATGGCGTGCATCAGGCCCGGGCGGTCGGCCGCGCGGACCTCCAGCACCGTGGCGTCTTCCGAGGCACCGGGCAGGAGCACCACGCGGGGACGCGCGGGCGCACCGGCGCGGCTGCGGAAGCCGGCGTCGCGGCGGATCAGGGGATCGAGCACGCTCTGGTCGCCCTCGCTGAGACGGCGCAGGTGCTGCTCCAGGAGCTCCGGCGGGGGCATGTCGCCGCGGCTCTCGACCCACCAGGTGTCGACCGCGATATCGATGTCATGGTCGCCCTCCACAGCCTCACCGAGATGGTCGGAGCCCACGGTACGCACCAGCGCCGACTTCACGGTGAGCCGGAAACTGGCCAGCACGCCGGCGATGTCGGCCAGCAGACCGGAGCGGTCGGGGGCGACGACGGTGACGGTGAACAACTCGTCCATCGGGGTGACGGCGACGCGGGGGCGGCCGTCGGCCAGCACGGTGCGCACCAGCTCCACCTCGGCCTGGGCGATCGGCGCCGGGCCGGGCGGCTCCTCACCGCTCAGGGCGGTCGCGGCGCGGGCCATCAGGTCGTCGACGAGCCGGGCCCGCCACGCGGTCCACGCCACCGAGCCCACGGCCGTGGCGTCGGCCTCGGTGAGGGCCCGCAGCAGATGCAGGGTTTCCTGGCGCTCCCCGACCGCACCGACGAGCGCCTCGACGGTGCGCGGATCGTCCGGGTCGCGACGGGTGGCGAGCTCGATCAGGGTCAGGTGCTCGCGCACCAACCGCTCGATCAGCTCACTGTCCTGTTCGCTGAGCCCCATCCGGCGTGCGACCTTCCCGGCAATGGGTGCACCGGCAATCGAATGGTCTTGCGCTCCGGCAATTTTGCCGATGTCGTGGAGGAGTGCGGCGAGCACCAGCAGGTCGGGACGCGAGGTGTCGCGCAGCGCCCCCTGGATCTGCATGACCGTCTCGATCAGGTGCCGGTCGACGGTATGCCGATGAATAGCGTTGCGCTGCGGTCGGTTCCGCACCGCTGTCCACTCGGGGATCCAGCGGGCGATCACTCCGGCGCGGTCGAGCGACTCCCAGACCTGGGCCAGGCTCGGGCCACCGGCCAGCATCCCGACGAACTCCTCGCGGGCGGCGGTCGGCCACGGGTCGGGCAGGGGCGGGCAGTCCTGCGCCAGGTGCTCGACGGTGACCGGGCTCAGCGGCAGCCCGGCGCGGACAGCGGTGGCGGCCGCGCGGATCGGTAGCACCGGATCCTGGGCGGCCTCGACACCGACGCCGAGCACGACCTCACCGTCGTGCTCGACCAGACCGTGGCCCAGCGGACGCAGACGGGGACGACGCGGGCCCGGGCGTAGACGACGTGTGGGCAGCGACTGCCGGGCCCGGCGGGCCGTGACGTCGACGGCGTAGGCGATCGACCGGGTGCAGTCGGCAACCCGCGCCAGCAGTTCATCGGCGTCGGTCAGACCGCACAGCACGGCGACGGAGTCCTGCTCGGGCAGCAGGAGCCGGTCGTTGTTCTTGCCGGTGACGGCCTGGAGGGAGTCCCGCACATCGAGGAGGAGTTCGTGGACCTCGTCCACCGATCCGTGCGGCCGGTCGGTGACCCAGCTCGCGGCCAGGGCCCGCAGCACGGTGACGTCGCGCAGCCCGCCGCGGGCCTCCTTGAGATCGGGCTCGAGCAGGTGGGCGGCCTCGCCGTAACGCTCGGCACGCTCGTCCAGGCTCTCCAGCAGCTGCGGCAGGCGGCGGCGGATCCCACCGCGCCAGTCACTGAGCAGCGACGTACGGGTCTTCACCACGAGGGCCGCATCACCCGCGATGACGCGCAGGTCGAGCAGGCCGATGGCCGCGGACAGGTCGGCGGACGCGACCTCACGGCACTGGTTAGGTGTACGGACGGAGTGGTCGAGTCGAAGTCCCCCGTCCCACAACGGGTACCAGAGTCGCTGGGCGAGCTCGCCCACCTCGTCGGCGGGAAGCCGGCGACCGTCGTGCAGGAGTACCAGGTCCAGGTCGCTGGCCGGGCCGGTCTGACCGCGGGCAACACTGCCGACGGCGGCGAGCGCCAGGCCGTCGAGACCGCTCTGCCGACGGCGTCTGGGCCGGTCGTTCAGGGGGGCGACAGCGGCAGCCCAGTCCAGCTGGAGGGCCTTCTCGACCATCGCGGTCATGGCGCGGCGCCGTTCCGGGCCGGCCGTTCCGCCCCGCAGCGCCAGCGTGAGCCGCTCCTTGCGGAGGTCACGGGCGGCGTGAGCGACCGCGCGGGCCCGGTCTTCCGCGGTCTCATCGTCGTCGTGCGGGATGTTCTCGCTCGGACCGTCGTCCAGGCCCTCGAACTGGCCAGCCGTCACCGTTCACCTTTCGTCCCAACGCCCGCGTCAGGGCGGTGCGTCGGCGGGGATCCGCTGGCATCGGGAAACTCCCGGCACCCCCTCGTCTTTCGGGGGTGCCGGGAGCCCGGTGAACCAGGGTGTTACAGGGCGTCCGCGCCGCGCTCGCCGGTGCGGACCCGCACGACGTCGTCGACCGGCGTCGTCCAGACCTTGCCGTCACCGATACGACCGGTGGCGGCGGCCTTCGTGATGACGTCGACGACGTCAGCCACGTCGGTGTCGTCGACGAGCACCTCGAGACGGGACTTCGGGACGAGGTCCACGGTGTACTCAGCACCGCGGTAGACCTCGGTGTGGCCCTTCTGACGGCCGTAGCCGCTGGCCTCACTGACGGTCATGCCCTGGACCCCGAAGGTCTCCAGTGCAGCCTTCACCTCGTCGAGCTTGTGCGGCTTGATCACTGCGGTGATCAGCTTCATGCCGGAACCTCGCTCTCAGCCTTGGCGGCAGCAGCCACCGGACGGGTCGAGCCACCACCGGTGGAGGAGTCGTACGCGGACTCGGCGTGCTCGTGCCCGTCGATGCCCTCGACCTCGGACTCCTCGTCCAGGCGGAAGCCCATGGTCTTCTGGATGATCAGACCAATGATGTAGGTCAGGATGAACGAGTACGCAAGCACGGCGAACGCGGCCAGGGCCTGCTTACCGAGCAGTTCGACGCCGCCGCCCATGAGCAGACCGTCGTTGTCGAACGCGGCGGGAGCCGTGTGAGTGGCGAAGAAGCCGATCGACAGGGTGCCCCAGAGGCCACCGATCAGGTGGACGCCGACCACGTCGAGCGAGTCGTCGAAGCCGAAGCGGAACTTCAGGCCGACGGCCAGTGCGCAGAACACACCGGCGAGGACACCGATGATCAGCGCACCGATCGGGTTGACCGAACCGCAGGCCGGGGTGATGGCGACCAGACCGGCAACCACACCGGAAGCGCCGCCCAGCGAGGTGGCGTGACCGTCACGGAAGCGCTCGGTGATCAGCCAGCCGAGCATCGCGGCAGCGGTCGCGGCGATCGTGTTGACCCAGGCGAGAGCAGCGGTCTCGTTGGCGCCCAGGGCCGAGCCGGCGTTGAAGCCGAACCAGCCGAACCACAGCAGACCGGCACCCAGCATCACGAACGGCAGGTTGTGGGGCCGCATGGGCTCCTTGGGCCAGCCGACGCGCTTGCCCAGCACCAGGGCGAGGGCGAGGCCCGCCGCACCGGCGTTGATGTGGACAGCCGTACCACCGGCGAAGTCGAGCGCGGCGAGGTTGTTGGCGATCCAGCCACCGGTGTGGGTGACCGCGCCGGTGTCCTCATCGGTGAGCGTGAAGTCGAAGACCCAGTGCGCGACCGGGAAGTAGACGATCGTCGCCCAGACCACGGTGAACACGCACCAGGCGCCGAACTTGGCCCGGTCGGCGATCGCACCGGAGATCAGCGCGACGGTGATGATGGCGAACACGGCCTGGAAGCCGACAAAGGCCAGGGTCGGGATCGAGCCGACGTCGTTGATGAGGCCCTTCAGGCCCAGGTAGTCACCCGGGTTGCCGAGGAGACCGGCGCCGACGTCGTCGCCGAACGCCATCGAATAGCCGTAGAGAACCCACAGAACGGTGACGATGCCCAGCGAGCTGAAGCTCATCATCATCATGTTGAGAACGCTCTTCGTGCGGACCATGCCGCCGTAGAAGAACGCCAGACCGGGAGTCATGAGCAGAACGAGCGCAGCACTCGTCATCACCCACGCGGTTGCGCCGGTATCCATCCGCACCCCTTCAAAGTGAGTTAACTGCCCCCAGTGAAGGGGCCGTCGTCGGGACCATCGAGCAGTTGCCGTCGGCAGCGCAGGGTGACGACGACTGACTGCGACCCACAACGGGGCCGCTCGCTCAAGGAAAAAATTGCTGTGAATCGGTTTCCTCGCGACACCTGGTGGGTTTCCCCGTCGTAACGTTTGCTGCGGTGTTGTTTCCGCTCAGTTACTCGTCCTGGGGGTTAGCCCGTTCGGGCGTCCGTGCGCGAGGGCCGACAACGTCAGCCTAGGCAGCTGTGACGGAACGGTGACCAGAACGATGCTCTACCGAGCTGCGCGTCACGGAGAGATCAAATCCGTGTTGGCTCAACCACTCCGGGCAGTTGGCCGTTGCGCCGGCGGCCATTTCCTGACGATCCCGGCAAACGACGGAGCGGGCCCGCCCCTTCCGGGGACGGACCCGCTCCGATGGTGACGGCGCCGTTATGTGAGCAACGCGTCCACGAAGGCGTCGGGGTCGAACGGGGCCAGGTCGTCAGGTCCCTCGCCCAGGCCGATGAGCTTGACCGGCACTCCCAGTGCCCGCTGCACGGCCACCACGATGCCGCCCTTGGCCGTGCCGTCGAGCTTGGTCAGCACGATGCCGGTGATGTTGACCACCTCGCTGAAGACCTTGGCCTGCTGCATGCCGTTCTGGCCGGTGGTGGCGTCGAGCACCAGCAGGATCTCGTCCACCGGTCCGTGCTTCTCCACGACCCGCTTGACCTTGCCCAGCTCGTCCATCAGACCGACCTTGTTCTGCAGACGCCCCGCGGTGTCGATCAGCACGACATCGGCCTCGGACTCGATACCGGCCTTGACCGCGTCGAACGCCACCGAGGCGGGGTCGGCGCCGTCCCGGTCGCTACGGATCGTCGGTACGCCGACCCGGTCGCCCCAGGTGGCCAGCTGGTCGGCGGCCGCGGCCCGGAAGGTGTCGGCCGCGCCGAGCACCACGTCCTTGTCCTCGGCCACCAGCACCCGGGCCAGCTTGCCGACCGTGGTGGTCTTACCGGTGCCGTTGACGCCGACGACCATCACGACCGCCGGACGCCCGGGCGCGTGATCGATCGCGAGCGAGCGATCCATACCCTCGCCCGGGTCGACGAGCGCCTTCAGTTCCTCCCGCAGCAACTCCCGCACGTGCTCGGTGTCCCGCACGCCGAGCACGGCGACGCGTTCGCGCAGCCGGTCGATCAGCTCGGTGGTGGGGTCGACACCGAGGTCGGCCAGGAGCAGCGTCTCCTCGATCTCGTCCCAGGTGTCGGCGTCGAGCTTGTCGCGGCTGAGTAGTTCCAGCAGGCCCCGACCGAGGGCATTGTTCGAGCGGGCGAGACGGGCACGCAGCCGCGTCAGGCGGCCCTGCGGTGCCTCCGGCCGCTCGACCGCGGGGGCCTCGGGCTCGAGCAGCTCCGGTTCGGCGGTCGGTGCGCCGGTGGTCGCGGGAGTCCCGGGCGTCGCGGTCGGAGCATCGAGGACGTCGACGTCACCGGAGCGGTCACCGTCCCCCTCCTCCGGTGCGGGACGTTCCAGAGTCGTGGTGCCCCCACCGCCCGGCGGCAGCGGGGGCTGCCGGCGCCCACGACCCGCGACAAGCCCGATCGTGCCGCCGAGTCCGGCGAGCGCAACGATCGCGACAAGAATGATCCACTGGACGGTGTCCACTCCGGACGAGCCTCCTCAGGCACAGGACGGCGCCGGATCCCCGGCGCCGATGACGTTTCGGCCGTACCCGAGCATGCCAGCCCGTCCGCCGTCCCGCCCGTGGCGGGTGTCCCCCAGCCCGGCGAGTCCCCCGGACACCGCAGGAGAAACACCCCTCTTCCCCTGCCCGTGATCATGCAAAGTGTCCCCGGACCGAAGGGTGGGTCTGGGGACACTTTGCGTGATCACGAACGTTTTGGGGGAACGACCAGCACCCGCCTACCGGCCGCTGACCACGGCCTCAGCGGCCGTGACGCACCTTGCCCCCGCCCCGCGCCTTCTTGCCCCGCGAGCGGTTGTTGTTACGCGCGTTGCCTGTGCTCTGCGGCCCGGTCATCGTCGCGTCGATCGGGTCCATCACCGCGGTCTCGTCGGCCGCGGCCTCGTCGGACGCCGCCTCCTTGCCCCCGCGGACCGGTGCCATCACCGCGGTCTGCTGCTCGGCGACGGGCGTCTCCCCGACCGGACCCGGTTCGGGAACCGGCCGCATGACCTCGGTGGCGTCGGCCGCAGTCACCTCCCGGACCGGACTGATGACCTCGGTCTCGGCAGCCACCGGCTTCTCGTGCACCGGGCGCATGACCTCGGTCTCCGCCGCGGGCTCCTGACCGACGGGCTTCATCACCTCGGTCGCGGCCGCCGAAGGAGTCGGCTGGGCGGGCGCCTTCTTCCCGGCCCGCAGGACCGGCTCACGCACCGGGGCGAAAACAGCGGTCTCGTCGGCGCCCGCCGACGCCGCGACCCGGGCGGCCGCCGCCTTGTCGGCAACCTTCTGCGCGGACGTCTCCGGCCCGGCGGTCCGGGACGACGCCTCCTCCACGGGAGCCATCACCGCAGTCTTGTCGGACGGCGCGGGCATCGCTTCCGCCGACGCAGTCCGGTCGGCCCGGTCGGCCCGGTCGGCCTTCTCGACCGGCACGCCTGTCTTGGGCTCGGCAACCTCGTCCTTGGCCGGGGCCACCGTCGGCTTCCCGGCCGACGACGCGGACCTGGTGGACGCCGAGCCGGCCGTCACCCCCCTGTCCGCCACCGAACTGCCGGCAGTGGGTTTGCCCGCTACCGGCACCTCGTCCTTGATCGGTGCCATGGTCACCGTCTCGTCGGACAGCACCGGAGCCTCGGACCTGACCGGCGAACCCTGGACCGCTTCTGTCGTGCTCGGCACGGTCTTGGCCGACGCATTCTTGGCCGCTTCCGTCGTGCTCGGCGCGGTCTTCCCAGGCTCCGTCTTGGCCGGCTCCGTCTTGGCCGGCTCCGTCTCAGCCGACACAACCTCAGCCGGCGCAACCTTGAGCACCTCTGCCTTGGCCGGGGTGATCTTCCCGGCTGTGGGACTGGACGCCTTGGGCGGGGCGGCCTTCCCTGCTGCGGGACTGGGCGCCTTGGCCGGGGCCGCCTTCCCTACCGCGGGACTGGACGCCTTGGCCGGGGCCGCCTCCCCTACCGCGGGACTGGACGCCTTGGCCGGCGACGGCACGGGCGCCCCAACTACCTCGTCCTTGATCGGCGCCATCATGACGGTTTCGTCGGACAGCACCGGGACCTCGTCCGCCACCTTCGTGACCGGCGTGGCCGACCCGGCCACCTCGTCCTTGATCGGCGCCATCATGACGGTCTCGTCGGACAGCACCGGCGCCTCGGCGACCCGCTGCGGCCCGGCCTGGCCCGGCTGAGCCTTCTGCGGCCGGGCCTTCGGGCTCTCGATCTTCTCCGCCTCGACCGTGCGCTGCTGAGCCCTCTGCGGCTCAACCTTCTGGGGCCGAGCCTTCTGGGGCTGGGCCTTCTCGGGCTGGGCCGTGGCGACGGGTTCGCGGACCGGCTGGATCATCACCGTCTCGTCGGACGGATCCACCGGCTCAGGGGTCTTGGCACCGGCAGACACAGCAGACCCGGCGGGCTTGGCCTCGGGCACCCTGGCCTCGGCCTTGGGCGTGGCCTTGACCTCGGCCTTCGCCGCGACCTTCTTCTGCTGCACCCGGGCCTTCACCGGCTCGATCATCACCGTCTCGTCGGACGGGTCGACCGCCGCCACGGACGGCTCCTTCTTCGCCTTGCCACGACCACGGCTACCGATGATCGCCGCCACATCGAACCGGTCGCGCCGGGGGCCCTTGGGCTTGGCCGCAGGCGCGGCCGGGGCACCCGTGTGCCGCACACCGGTCTCCACCGGGTCGGTACCGCTCTCGGTCACGCCGCTCTGACCAGCATCGTTGCCGCCAGCGGCGCGGCTGGTGACGACCGGCTGCGACTCGGGCCGGCGAGCGCCCTTCGTGGTCGGCTTCACCGGGGCCGGGGTGAGGGCGCTACGTGTCGGGCTCTCCGCGGGGACCGGGGCCAGGGGCATGGTCATCTCGGTGTCGGCGATCGGACGGTCGCCGTCGTCGAGCATCTCGGGGTCGTGGGGCACCGCGATGTCACGCACCGGAATCTCACCGGTCTGGCCGAGCCAGGCGGACGCGGAGCGCTCCTGGCCACCATTGCCACCGTTGCCGGCGTTGCGCGCGTGCCCCCGGGGCTGTGAGTGACCCAGCGCGGACGTGAGGTTGGCCGCGCCGACGGTCGGCAGCCCCTTGCCCCCGGTCGCCCCCTGGCGGTCTTCCAGCCGGTCGAACCCCGCGTGCATCGCCTCGCTCAGCGGATGCCAGATGCGCTGGAACCAGTGGGCTGTCGCGATTGATGCCCGCCACGAGGCAATGGCGCCACGGGCGGTCCCGCGCCCTGCCGCGGTGGGCGCGGCTGCGGCCGCACTCACGGCCCGTTGACCCTCAGGTGTGAGAATCCTTGAACCGGAGCGCAATTGAGGTGCGGCGATCAGGTAGAGAAATCCGATCGCAATGGTCAGGATGAGCAAGAGTCCCACGATTGCGGCAAGCACATGCCTACGTTACGAGGTATTTCGCTTCGACCCAATGGGAACGGGCATGCCAATTGTTGCGATCGCGTCACTCTTGCCCTTCCACTCTGGACACCCGGGCGAATTCGTGCCCATTTACGCACCTCGGAAGTCCCTGCCCGACAGGGTCTTTCAGATGACCACCCAGGTCAGGAGACCGCACCCCGAACGCCGAGAGAAGATCGCCCGACCGGAGCAGTCACAGGAACGACACCGGCGATTACCGGAAAAGTCCCAGCCAATAAGGGGAACTGTCACCGCTGGACGCACGTTGTGACCGCTCCGCGAAACCTGGCTGCTCACCGGATCAATCGAGACAGAACAGAAAAGGCCCCCGGGCTGCACCCGAAGGCCTTCACGATGTCATCTCTACCTCAACGGGATCCGATCGCCACCTCAACCCGTCGAATCCGTCGCTGCCGCATCAGCTGACTCCGTCGACTCCATCGATACCACCGGCTCGGCCGCGGCCAGATCGATGACCCGGTCCACCGGAACCGAAGGTGACGTTTCCTCCGGGCGCTTCACCGCGTCCTCAGGCTCACCCGACACAGGCGCCACCGAGGCCTTGGCCCGCCGCCGCGAACCCGAGTCCGGCTCGTCGTCCGACAGTCGCTGGCTGATCACCGTCGTCACCCCGTCACCCCGCATGGTCACGCCGTAGAGGGCGTCCGCGACCTCCATGGTGCGCTTCTGGTGCGTGATCACAATGAGCTGGGACGACTCCCGCAGCTCGGAGAAGATGCCGATGAGCCGGCCCAGGTTGGTGTCATCCAGCGCCGCCTCGACCTCGTCCATGACGTAGAACGGGCTGGGGCGGGCCTTGAAGATCGACACCAGCAGGGCCACTGCGGTGAGGGACCGCTCGCCGCCGGAGAGCAGCGACAGTCGCTTGACCTTCTTGCCCGGCGGCCGCGCCTCCACGTCCAGGCCCGTGGTCAGCATGTTCGAGGGGTCGGTGAGGATCAGCCGGCCCTCGCCCCCGGGGAAGAGCCGCTGGAAGACGCCGACGAACTCGCGCGCGGTGTCGTTGAAGGCCTGGGTGAAGACCTCCTCCACCCGCTTGTCCACGTCCTCGATGATCTGCAGCAGGTCGCGGCGCGAGACCTTGAGGTCGTCCAGCTGCTTGTTGAGGAACGTGTGCCGCTCCTCCAGCGCCGCGAACTCCTCCAGGGCCAGCGGGTTGACCGTGCCCAGCAGGTTCAGGCCACGCTCGGCCTTACGCAGGCGTTTCTCCTGGGTCGCGCGGTCGAACGGCACGGGTTCCGGCGGCTTGACCGGCTCCGGGTCGCCCGGGGCCAAGGGGCTGGGTGGCACCAGCTGGTGCGGGCCGTACTCGTCGATCAGCACGTCCGGGTCCATGCCCAGCTCGTCGACACTGCGCTGGCGGAACGCGTCGATGCGCAGCCGCTGCTCGGTGCGCACCACCTCGTCGCGGTGGGCGGAGTCGATCAGCCGGGCCTGCTCGGACGCCAGTCTCTGCTCGTTCTCCCGGACCTGCTGCAACTCGGTGTTGCGGGCGTCCCGCTCGGCCTCGAGGCGCGTCCGCTCCCCGTCGGCCGTGGCCAGCGACTGCTCCAGCAGCACCAGCATGTACTCGCCACCGGCCAGCACGGCCCGGGCGATCTGGATCTGCCGCTGCCGGCGTTCCTCCCGGGCCACCGCCCGGGCCCGGGCGGCACGTTCCTCGGCGGCCCGGCGCATCAGCTGCTCGGACCGGCCGGCCACCGCGCGGCTGCGTTCCTCGGCGGTGCGCAGGGCCAGGCGGGTGTCGGTCTCTTCGGCGCGCAGCCGTGCGGCGGTCTCGGCCAGCCGGTCCCGCTCGGAGGTGTCGGGCTCGTCGTCGTCCGAGATCTCGGCGGCCTCCTGCGCCGCCTCGAGCTGGGCCTCCAGCTCGAAGAGGACCTCGCGGGCATTCTCCTGCGCCTGCTGGGCCCGGTCGTGCTGCTGGCGTAGACGTTCCACCTCGGCCTCGGCGGCCCGGGCGGTGCCGGCCAGCTGCCCGCGCTGCTGGGCGAGTTTCGCGGCCGCAGCCGCGCGCCGCCCGTCCAGCTCGGAGATCCGGCTCTCCACCCGGCGCAGGTCGGCCTGGGTCTGCTTGATCGTGCCCTGCAGGTCACGCACCTGCTGCTGCACGGCCTGCTGCCGGTCACGGCCCTCGGTCAGGGCCGCGCCCGCCGACTCGGCCTTCTCCCCGGCCGCGGCGACCCGTTCGGTGGCCTGCTCGACGGCGGCCTGGGTCTCGATCGTGGAGGGCGCGGAGGCCGATCCGCCCCGGACCAGCGCGGCCGACACGAGCTCACCCGCGGTGGTGACCGCGGTGACGTCGGGCCACAGGCGCACCAGGTCGGACGCGGCGGTGAGGTCGGGGACGACGGCGACCTTGTACAGCAGCCGATCGATGGCGGACGTCAGGGCGGAGGGCTCACGCACGAGCGGGCGCACCCAGCGCCCTCCGGCGCTCAGGGTGGGCCAGCCGGCCGGATCGGCGTCCGGAACCGCGGCGACCGCGGCCGGCACCAGCACCGCCTGCCCCCCGTCCTGCTCCGCCAGGTAGGAAAGGGCCGACAGCGCACCGGCGAGGTCACCGACGGCCACGGCCTCGGCCGCCGGGCCCAGCGCCGCGGCGACCGCCGTCTCGAACCCGGGCTCCACCGCGAGCACCGCGGCGAGCGACCCGATCAGCCCGGGCACCCGGTCGCCGGCGGCGAGCACCGCCCCGGCACCGTCCTTGCGCCGCAGGCCCAGGGCCAGGGTGTCGCGCCGGGCCGCCCACTCCTTGCGCTCACCGTGCGCCTCGCGCTCGGTGTGCCGCAGCGCCTCCAGTTCCCGGTTCAGTGCCGTGAGCTGGGCCTGCGCGTCGTCGAGGGTGGCCTCGTCCGCGGCGATCCGGCCGGAGACCTGCTCGGCCTCGACCTGCAGCGCCTCGGTCTGTTCCGCGACCTCGGTGGAGTCCTCGGAGGTCTCCGCCGCCCCGTCCAGCTCGGCGACAGCCGCAGCCGCCTCGAGAACCCGCTGTTCCGCGTCCGCAATCGTGCCCGAGAGCCGCTCGACCGCGCCCGCCGACGCGTCCACCGTGCTGCGCTGGGCCCCCACCTTGCCCGCCAGCCGGGCCAGCTGCTCACGCCGGTCGGCCGCGCGGCGGGCCAGCTCGACGAGCCGCTGCTCCTCGGCGCGCGCGGCCTGCTCGGCCTCGCGGCGCCGGTCCTCGGCCATCAGCATCAGCTCATTGGCGCCCTCGACCTCGGCCTGAAGCTGCTCCTCCTGCTCGCGCACCAGGGCGGCCTGGGCCTCCAGGTCGTCGGGGTCGCGGCCGGTCTGCCGGTCGTCCGGCTCGGACTCCGACAGCAGCCGCACCCGGTCGGCGGCCAGGCTGTTCGTGCCCCGCGTGCGCTCGCGCAGCGAGGAGAGCTGGTACCAGGTGTTCTGGGCGTGCGTGAGCTGCGGCGAGGCGGCACTGGCGGCCAGTTCCAGCGACGACAGCCGGGCCCGGGCCGCGGCCAGCTCCCCCTCGACGGCCGTGCGCCGTTCCTGCACCGCGGCCTCGTCGGCCATCTCCGCCGCGATCGTCCCGGTCAGCGTGACCAGGTCGTCGGCGAGCAGCCGGGCCCGGGCGTCGCGCAGATCGGCCTGCACCACCTGAGCCTTGCGGGCGACCTCGGCCTGCCGGCCGAGAGGCTTGAGCTGGCGCCGGATCTCGGTGGTGAGGTCGGCCAGGCGCTGCAGGTTGCCCTGCATCGCGTCCAGCTTGCGGATCGCCTTCTCCTTGCGGCGACGGTGCTTCAGCACACCGGCCGCCTCCTCGATGAAGGCGCGGCGTTCCTCCGGGGTGGCGTGCAGCACCTGGTCGAGCTGGCCCTGACCGACGATGACGTGCATCTCGCGGCCGATGCCGGAGTCGGACAGCAGCTCCTGGATGTCCAGGAGCCGGCAGGGGGAACCGTTGATCGCGTACTCGCTGCCGCCGGAGCGGAACATGGTGCGCGAGATCGTCACCTCGGTGTAGTCGATCGGCAGGGCACCGTCGGTGTTGTCGATCGTCAGCGCGACCTCGGCCCGGCCCAGCGGGGGGCGGCCGGAGGTGCCCGCGAAGATGACGTCTTCCATCTTGCCGCCGCGCAGGCTCTTGGCGCCCTGCTCACCCATCACCCAGCTGAGCGCGTCCACGACGTTCGACTTGCCCGAGCCGTTGGGCCCGACCACGCAGGTGATGCCCGGTTCCAGGCGCAGCGTGGTGGCGGAGGCGAACGACTTGAACCCGCGCAGGGTGAGTGTCTTCAGGTGCACGGGCGTCTGGCTCCTTGCGCTGATGCGGACAGGCCCAGGGTATAGGCGTTCAGCACCGGGACCCGTCCCGCGGGTCGTCGGATACTCCCCCGCGGTGCTGGCACACTGGGCGCCCCACTGGAAGGCCGCCCCACGACGAGGGCGAACCGCCTGGAGGAAGAGCCCCCTATGACGATGGCCCCCACATCCGAGGCACTGTCCGGCATCACCGTGCCGGACCACTCCGCGTCGCAGGTCTGTGTCGACGCCCCGGGTTCCGGCCCGGGTTTCTGGACGGGTGCCCCCAGCGTCTGTTTCCAGGACGGTGTGTTCTGGCTGGCCTACCGGGTCCGCCGGCCACTCGACGCGGGTCGCGGGGTGGCGGTCACGCTCGCCCGCAGCGACGACGGCGTGCACTTCGAGACCGTGGCCTCCGTGGGCCGGGACATCTTCGGGGCGGCCTCGCTGGAGCGCCCCGCGCTGCTACCCACCGGTGACGGTGGCTGGCGGCTCTACCTGAGCTGCTCGACGCCGAACTCCAAGCACTGGTGGATCGAGGCGCTGGACGCTGACAAGGTCGCCGACCTCCCCACCGGGCGACGCACGATGATCCTGCCGGGCGACGACTCGTGGGGTCTCAAGGACCCGGTCGTGCACCGCGACGCGAACGGCTGGCGGATGTGGGTGTGCTGCCACCCCCTGGACGACCCGGACGCCACCGACCGGATGAGCTCCCGCCTGGCCACCAGTGACGACGGGCTGGTCTGGAACCTCGGGCCGGTGGCGATCGAAGGACGCGCGGGGCACTGGGACGCCCGCGGCGCCCGGGTCACCGCGGTGGTCGGGCAGGGTGAAGGTCTCGTCGCCTACTACGACGGCCGCGCCACCTCCGAGGAGAACTGGTTCGAGCGCACCGGGGTGGCCCGGGGTCCGGCCTCGGGGGCGTCGTTCACCGCCGTCGGGGAGCAGCCGATCGCCCGTTCCCCGCACGGCGACCAGGCCCTGCGCTACCTCGACGTGGTGGACCTGCCGGACGGCACGCGGCGGCTGTACTACGAGGCCGCTGCGCCCGACGGCTCGCACGATCTGCGCACCCAGCTCGCCTGATCCCTTTTGTCACCCCGTGCAGAATTGGCGGCCCGGGGAGACAATGACCGGGTGCCGACCGAGCTCTCCACCCCGCGCGCCCTGGTCCGTAGCTGGGGACTGACCGAGCTCCGGCCCCATGAGCACGCCCACTGGGCCGCGCTGCGCGCCGTGCTCTCGGTCGGGGCGCCGATCGCCGTGGTCCTGGCCCTGGGCCGTTCCGATCTCACCCTGTTCGCCAGCTTCGGCGCGTTCAACAGCCTGTACGGCCGGCACTCGATGTACTCCTCGCGCCTGCGGATGCAGACCGAGACCGGCGCGTTCATGGTCGGCGTGGTCACGCTCGGCGTGGTGGTCGCGGCGATCGGGGGCACCTGGCTGGCGATCACCGCCACGGCCGCGGTCAGCGTCACCACCTACCTGGTCTCCCGCTGGGCCCAGTGGGCCCCGCCCGGTGCGCTGTTCGCCGTCTTCGCCGTCGGCGCCTGTTCGTCCCATCCCCAGGAGTGGGGCATGGTGCCGATCGCCCTGGCCGTGAGCGCCTGCGCCGCGCTCTGGTCGGTGCTCGTGGGCCAGTCCGGATGGCTCTTCCCGGCCGGTCGCCACCGCGAGAAGCGACCCGGCAAGGTACGTCTGGGCCGGGCGGAACTGTTCGGCGCGCAGGGCGTGCGGGGCGACCTGCTGGCCTACGCGGCCGGCCCGGCGATCGCGGGCACCGTCGCGGCGGCGATCGGTGGCGCCCATCCGTACTGGGCCATGGTGTCGGCGGTGGCCCCGCTCACCGGCCCCAGCAGCACCCATCGCGTCGCCCGGGCCCTGCACCGGGTCTGGGGCACAGCCGCCGGTGTACTGCTGAGCCTGGCGATCCTCGTGTTCGACCCGAACGTCGTCACCACGCTCGTGATCGCCCTGCTCGCCCAGGCCTGGGCGGAGCTCTTCGTGATGCGCAACTACGGCCTGGCCGTGGTCGGCATCACCCCTCTGGCCCTGCTCATGCAGCATCTGGCCGTGACGAGCGACCCCCTGGCCACCAGCACCGACCGCCTGGTCGAGACCGCCCTGGGGGCGGCGATCGGCGTGGCCCTGATCGTGGCGACCAGCCGCCCCCGACCCCCGGCGTGAGCATGCCCACCAACCCGTGCGTGAGCACGCCGCTCAACCCCTTTCCGGCTTGAGGACGCGGGTCACCACGGCTTGCGCACGTGGTGGTTTCAGCTCTCCCCCGCCGTCGGTGCGAACTGGCCGCGTGAGGTCGTGCCCATCCAGTCACCGAACGACTGCCCGGCCAGCTCGTTGAGCAGCGCGTTGTCCTCGCGGTAGGCCTCGACCAGACGCATGCGCACCTCCTGCTCGAGCACCGGGCGCCGGGCCCCGCCCTGCTGCAGCAGGCCCAGCAACGGTTCGCTCGCCCGTCTCCAGACCTGCGGCGGCGCGTAGGCGCCCGCGGCCGCACCGGCTCGCACGACCCGCGAGAGCACCGCGGTGCGGCGGCCGGGCTCGACGTACGGCCGGGAGTTCTCCCGGGCCGGCTGCTCCACCCGCCCGGGGTCGACCCCGAGGAAGGCGGAAACCTTGTCCAGCGCCAGATCCGGGGCCTCGACCAGGTCGCGGTAGCGCAGCACGTGCACCTGCTCCCGGCCGAACAGATCGATCAGGTCGCGCAGCTGCTCGCCGTAGAGCCCGAGCCGCCGGTAGTGCCAGAACGGGGCCCAGCCGGCCTCCACCCGGGCGTCTTCCGCGGCCCAGGCATCGGCGAAGTCACCGATCGGTTCCAGCCCGTCCGACCACAGGTGCATCCAGTTCGAGTACGCCCGGTCGATCGGGTCCCGCAGCACCACCAGCATTTTCGCGTGCGGAACATCGGCGTGGATGCGGCGCTGGGCGGTGCGGTCGTAGAGGTAGAAGGGTGTGCTCTCGCCCTTGAGCGTGCCCGGCGGGGCGACGTCGAACAGCGCCTCGTACTCACCGCGGCGCCACACCCATTCCTGCGCACTGTGGGCATCGCCTGGCCCTCGCTGCCCGGATCGCGGCGGCGGGCGACCGTCACACAGGTAGAACTTCGGCTCCTTCACCGCAGACAGGTACAGCTGCGGATGCTGTGCCAGCGCGGCGTGCAGAGCGGTGGTCCCCGCCTTGGGGGCACCGAGCAGGAAGAAGTCGGGCAAGGCCATCGGTGCCTCCGGGATCAGCGTGGGGAGAAATTCTAGACCAATCCGATAGAGTTACTTGTAGTGCGGCCGAACGAGTGCTTCACTCGATCTCATGGGTAGTTGTTTTTCGTAGCTGATCCGGGCATATGGCGCCCTGTCACGACGGCAGCCGTCGTGGCTCTCACGCAGTGGGCTGTTCTTGCTGATCTACGCGACCGGAGCTTTTCAATGTTGACCTCACCCGGACCAGATGCCAACCGAGGCGACCATGCGCAGTCCGGCCTGGTCGTCCGCCTCAGCGTGCCCGGCGCGGCGGCCGAAGGTCGCCGCGGCACGCGTGAGGTGGGCGCGGAGGATCAGAATCAGCGCTCCCCGCAGCGCCCGGGGCCCGATCTGCGCGGAATCGCCCGCGCCGTGGAAGATCTGGTGCACGCCGTCGCACCCGACGTGGTGACCAGCGTGGAGATCGAGCTGCGCGAGCCGGTGCGTACCGGCCGGGGCGCGCCGGTGACCACGAACGGCTCCGCACTGAACGGCACTGCGCTGAACGGCGCCCGACGCTGGGCCGCCCCCGCGTCCGACGACACCGACGGGCTCTCCCCCGCCGTCCACCGCACGCCGGCGTTGGCACCGGTGCCGGCGGGCACCTCGTCCTCAAGCACCTCGTCCTCGGGCACCGAACCCCGCGAGCCGGGAGAACCGTTCGACGTCGACACCACACGCCGCACGCTCGAGCTCGACGGTTCACCGGTCGAGCTGACCCGCCGCGAGTTCGACCTGCTGGCGTTCCTGGAACGTCACCGAGGCCAGGCCCTGGGCCGCGACGAGCTGATGCGCGCCGTCTGGCACACCGGTTACATCTCGGGCGACCGCACCATCGACGTGCACGTGCGCCGTCTGCGGGTGAAGCTGGGCGCTCACGCCGACCGCCTGGTGACGCTGCGGGGCTACGGCTACCGCCTGGATTAGCTCTGGATCAGCTCTGGATCAGCTCTGGACTAGAAGCGGCCGCTGCGAGGTTTCGGCTGACACTTCGGGCAGAAGAACGACGACCGGTTCATGAAGGTCTCGCGCCGCATCTGACTGCCGCAGCGGTGACAGGCCTCGCCCTCACGCCCGTACGCGTCCAGACCCCGCTCGAAATAACCACTCTGACCGTTCACATCGACGTAGAGACTGTCGAAGCTGGTGCCGCCCTGGGCCAGGGCCTCGCGCATCACGTCCTGCGCGGCGGCCAGAACCCGGTTCAGGGTGGGCCGGTTCAGCGTCTCGGTGGCCCGGGCGTAGTGCAGCTTGGCCCGCCACAGCGCCTCGTCGGCATAGATGTTGCCGATGCCCGAGATCAGCGTCTGGTCGAGAAGGGCACGTTTCAGGCCGGTCTCGCGGCGGCGCAGGCGGGCGGCGAGCAGGTCGACATCGAGCCGGGGATCCAGCGCATCGCGGGCGATATGCGCCACGGGCACCGGGATCAGGGCCTCGCCGGCCGCATACTCGCCCTCTACCGGACCCTCTCCCACGGGTTCCCCGGGCAACCCGAGCGGCACCGCGGCGTCCTGCGCGGGAACACCGCCCAGACCACCGGGCCCACCGTCGGGAGTCTTCACCAGGTCGACCACGGCCAGGCCGCCGAACATCCGCTGGTCCACGAACCGCAACTCGCGACCGGTGCCGCCCCGCAGTCCGAGCCGCACCCGTAGGTGCTTCTCGTCGGGGGCGTCGGGCGCCTCGAGCAGCAACTGGCCGCTCATCCCGAGGTGGGCGAGCAGGGCTTCACCGGAGTCCAGGCTCAGCCAGAGGAACTTGCCCCGCCGCACCACGTCGAGCACGGTGACGCCGTTCAGCCGGGAGACGAAGTCGTCGATCCCGGCCTCGTGACGGCGCACCGGGCGCGGGTGCAGCACCTCGACCTCGTCGATCGTGGTGCCGATGACCCAGCGGGCCAGACCGCGCCGTACCACCTCGACCTCGGGCAGTTCCGGCACGGTTCAGCCTCCGGCGGGCGGGTTCTCGGCCGTCTCTTCGGCAGCCTTGGCGGCACGGTCGGCGGTCAGCCGGCCGAACGCGGCCGCGGCAGCCTCCTGCTCGGCCTCTTTCTTGCTCCGGCCGCTTCCTTCGCCCCGCGGTGTGTTCTGCACCAGGGCCGCGGCGTGGAAGAGCTTCGCGTGGTCGGGGCCTTCCTCGGTGACCGCGTACTCCGGCACCCCGAGACCCTCCGTGGCGGTGAGCTCCTGAAGACTGGTCTTCCAGTCGAGACCGGCGCCCAGTTCCGCGCTCGTCTCGAGCAGCGGGTCGACCAGACGATGCACCAGCTCGGTGGCGATCTCCGTACCGGACTCCAGGTAGACGGCACCGATCAGTGCCTCGACGGTGTCCGCGAGGATCGACGACTTGTCGCGACCACCGCTCGCCTCTTCACCCCGGCCGAGCATCAGGTACTCGCCGAGACCGAGGCGACGGCCGACGCCGGCCAGCGCGCGCATGTTCACCACAGCGGCACGCAGCTTGGCCAGCTGCCCCTCGGGCAGCGTGGGATGACTGCGGTAGAGCGCCGAGGTGACGACCAGACCCAGGACGGAATCGCCCAGGAACTCGAGCCGCTCGTTCGTCGGCAGACCACCGTTCTCGTACGCGTACGAGCGATGGGTCAGTGCTTTGAAGAGCAGCCCGTGACTGACCTGGACACCGAGGACCTCGACAAGCTTGTCGTGCTTGGCGAGCGCCTCGGCATCCAGGACCGCGGGTGATGCGTCAGACAGGTCAGTCACAGCTTCGGTTTCCTGACCCGAGAGGGAGACGGATCTCCCGTCCGACGCATGCCCGGCAGTCATGCTCAGACTCAGAGGTCCTTGACCTTGCGACCCTTGTACTCGAGGTACAGCGGGGTGCCGGCGGAGTCGGTGACGACCTGCGCCTGGTGCGGCCGGGAGTAGGTGGTGGTGCCACCCGACGTCGTGGCGGTGAGCGCCGTCGGCGTCGCCTTCCACTGCGCCCGGCGAGACCGCGTGTTGCTGCGGGACATCTTCCGCTTCGGAACGGCCACGCCTTCAGCTCTCCTTCGGTTCGTCCGCAACGCCCACTGTGGGCGATCCGGAATCTTTCGATGACACCCCGTCGGTCAGGATGCCCTGAAGTGCCGCCCACCGGGGGTCGGCCACCTCGTGACTGTGGTCCGGGTCGTCTGCGAGCCGCACTCCGCATTCGGAGCACAGACCCGGGCAGTCTTCCCGGCAGACCGGCTGGAACGGCAGTTCGGAAACCACCGCGTCGCGCAGGGCGGGCTCGAGGTTGATCAAGTCGTCCTCGACTTCCTGCCGGTCGTCGTCCTGGTCTTCGGCGACCCGGTTCTCCGGGTAGCTGAACAGCTCGGCGATCTGGACGTTCAGACCCAGCCGGACCTCTTCCAGGCAGCGGATGCACTCACCCACCGCCTCGGCCGAGACCGTGCCGCTGACCAGCACGCCCTCCATCACCGCTTCGAGCCGGAGATCCAGCTCGACATTGGTGCCCTCGGGGATGCCGATCACCTCGGTGCCCAGCTCGGCCGGGGCCGGGACTGTCCGCTGCACCTTCCGCATGGTGCCCGGGCGCCGGCCGAGTTCCCGGGTGTCGAGAACGTAGGGCGATCGGGCGTTCAGACGAATGGTGTTCTCCTTACACGAAACAGTTCCGGTCCGGAGCGGGCTGGCCGCCACCAGGGGCGGGTCACACGCAGGGATCGGACTGACACACTAAGACCAGCTGGCAAGGTTACTTCAGGTCGCCCTGTCAACCAAACCGGAGCGATCTGCAGCTCGCTCGACCGCGGTCAGATCTATCACGCGTCTCTCCGGCCCGGCTCCCACGCCCACCGGAACCAGCTCGGGCTCCTGCGGGGGCGACGTCAGGCCGGCACCCGACGGCTCGGGGTTCCCGGGCACCGCGTCGATCCCGGTGACCTCGCCGTCCAGCCCGGACGCAACCCCGGACGCAACGCCGGACGCAATCCCGGGCGCACCCTCCCGTTCCTGGTCGTAGGCGTCTTCGGTATCGACCTGGTGGTCGTAGGCCTGCGCCCGCGCCCGCGTCCTTTCCTCCTGGGCACCCTGCTCCCGCCGGCGCTCCACGGCCGCCTCGTGCTCGGCCTGCACGTCCCGACCCTCGGGATCGGCGTCGTCCGCCAGCGGATCGAGATAGTCCAGCTCACTGCGGTCGCGCAGACGGTCACGACCGCGCCGCACCTGTCCCATCGTGCGCTGCAGGTCGGCCTCCAGGGCCGCGAGCCGGTTGTCCGTGTACATGTCGCACTCACGCAGCAGCCGCGCCGCCTCGTCCCGGGCGGCGTCGAGAATCTGTTCCGATCGCGCCCGGGCACTCGCGACCAGCGCGCTCTCCATGATCATCTGCTCGGCGTCGGCCTGGGCCTGCGCCAGCAGCTCCTCGGCCTCGGTCTCGGCGCGCGAGATGACCTCCTGGTGCGCCACCAGTAATTCGGCCGCCTGGTCCAGTTCGACCGGCAGCTCGGCCCGGGCACGTTCCACCAGGGCCAGCATCTCGGCGCGGTTCACCATGCAGGACGCCGAGAGCGGCACCGACGACGCACGCTCAACCATCGCGCCCATTGCATCCAAGGTTCGGCGAAGACTCACCGGGGACCTCCCTCCACGCTTCGGTCCGATGCGAGGGGAAGTGGAAAACAACCCAGAGTAACTTATTCGTTACGGAGAGCTCTTAACCGGCCGCATCGGGCTGACCGTTTTCAGTCTGACCAACCCGTCCGACTCGTTCCAGGAGGCGCGCCAGGACATGGTCCGGGACAAGTCCGGACACGTCACCACCATGCGCCGCAACCTCTTTGATCAAACTACTCGAAACGTGCTCGAACCGGGGCTCTCCTGGCAAAAAGACGGTCTCGACACCACTCAGGTGGCGGTTCATCAGGGCCATCGGGAGTTCGTAGGCGAAATCCGTTCCGCCCCGCAGTCCCTTCACCACGGCCACGGCCCCCACCCGGCGGCAGAAATCGACCAGCAGGCCACCCTCCACCGTCGCGACCGTCACACTCGGCACATCGGCCAGGCTCCGCTCGATCAGCTCCACCCGCTCGGACAGCCGGAACATCGACTTCTTGGCCGGGTTGCCCGCCACCGCCACGACCACCTCGTCGAACAGCAACGCCGCCCGCCGGATCACATCGAGGTGACCGTTGGTCACCGGGTCGAAACTGCCGGGGCACACGCAACGACGGGTCACGGGCACGACGCTACCCGGGGGGCGGCGCACCACGGGTGGGGCGTAGATCACTGATGGAGGACGTTGTTGTCACCTACCGCTCCCCGCCCCCGCTCGCGGTCAGCCCCGGGGAAAGTTCGCATGATCACGAGCGGCGCAGGAGTGGCGGACGTTCGTGGCCTCCGCGCTAGGGCGTGTTTTGGAAGTCGCTGCCGTAGCGAGGAGGTGCCCGGAGTAGGCATGGACTTTCAAAACACGCCCTAGACGGCCGCCGGCGGGTCCGGGTCCCAGACCGCCTGCCACACCGAGGTGTCGCCGTAGCGGCGGTGGGCCTCCCGGTGCAGGCCCTCGGGCCAGCGGGGCTCGGGTGAGCGCCGGCTGCGCTCCACCACGACCGTGGCCTCCTGCGCCAGCCAGCCGTTCGTGGCCAGCGAGGTCAGGAGGGCTTCCAGCTCGTCCTCGGTCAGGGGGTAGGGCGGGTCGGCGAAGACCAGGCCGACGGGGGCGGCCGGACGACCGTCCAGGAACTTCTGTACCGGCGACATGACCACCGAGGCGCCGGGCAGCTTCAGGGTGGACACGTTCTGCCGGGCGGCGTCGACCGCCGGGCGGCCCGAGTCGACCAGGATCACCTCGCTGGCGCCCCGGCTCATCGCCTCCAGCCCGAGGGCCCCGGAGCCGCAGAACAGGTCGAGTACCCGCAGGCCCTCGATCAGGCCCCGCGCGTCCAGCGAACCGAACAGTGCCTCGCGCGTGCGGTCGCTGGTGGGACGGGTGGCATCGCCCCTGGGCACCACCAGCGTACGTCCGCCGGCGCTACCGGCGATGATGCGTGTCACGGAGTTCTCAACCTCTGTCCAGGAAGGCCGCGCGGTCGGAACCGACCCACGGACGCAACGCGTCGACCAGGTGCGGGTACGCGCGCAGCCGCACATCCTCGTCCAAAAGCTCGGTGGCCACCTCGCGCGCCTGGACGATCACCTTCTCGTCGCGCAGCACGCGCAGCAGCTTCAGCGACGAGCTGAGGCCGGACTGCCGGGCACCGAGCACATCGCCCTCGCGACGGGTCTCCAGGTCGACACGGGCCAGCTCGAAACCGTCGCGGGTGCTCTCCACCGCGCGCAGCCGGTCGAGCGAAGGGCCCTGACCGGCCTCGGTCAGCAGCAGGCAGATGCCCGCCGCCTTGCCCCGGCCCACGCGCCCCCGCAGCTGGTGCAGCTGGGAGACCCCGAACCGGTCGGCGTCGGTGATCACCATCGCGGTGGCGTTCGGCACGTCCACGCCGACCTCGATCACCGTGGTGGCCACCAGCACGTGCACCTCGTTGGCGGCGAAGCGGCGCATCACCTCCTCCCGCTCGTCGGCGGGCATCCGGCCGTGCAGCAGCTCGATGACCAGGCCCTTCAGCTCGGGCTGCTCGCGCAGCGTGGCCAGCACGTCGATCGCGGCGGCGGCCGGGCGCTTGTCCTCGCTGAGCTTCTGGTCGAACTTCGCCGCCTCGGCGTCGGTGACCAGGTGCAGCTGGCCCTCGTCGATCAGGTCTTCCAGGTCGTGCAGGTCTTGCGTCGGCTCGTCGGAACCGATGCGGGCACAGACCACGTAGGCCTGGTGCCCGGCCCGGCACTCCTCCGCCACCCGCTGCCAGGTGCGGCTCATCCAGCGCGGGTCGCGGGCCGGCACCACGTGGGTGACGATCTCGCTGCGACCGGCCGGGAGCTGGTCGAGCACCGAGGTCTCCAGGTCGCCGAACACCGTCATCGCGACCGTGCGCGGGATCGGCGTGGCGGTCATGACCAGCAGGTGAGGGGTGTTCTCGCCCTTCTGCCGGAGCGCGTCGCGCTGCTCCACCCCGAACCGGTGCTGCTCGTCCACCACCACCAGGCCGAGGTCGGCGAACTGGACCGTGTCCTGGATCAGGGCGTGCGTGCCGATCACGATGCCCGCGTCGCCCGAGGCCGCCTCCAGCAGCGCCTTGCGCCGGGTGGCGGTGTTCATCGAGCCGGTCAGCAGCGTGACCTTCGTGCCCCGTTCGTCGCCGCCGAGCATGCCGCCCGCGGCCAGGTCGCCGAGCATCGCCGAGATCGAGCGGTGGTGCTGCGTGGCCAGCACCTCGGTGGGGGCCAGCAGCGCGGCCTGCCCGCCGGAGTCGACCACCCGGGCCATCGCCCGCAGCGCCACCAGGGTCTTGCCCGAGCCCACCTCCCCCTGGAGCAGCCGGTGCATCGGGTGTTCCTGCGCCAGGTCGGCCGCGATCTCCTCGCCGACCTGGGTCTGGCCCTCGGTGAGGCGGAACGGGAGCCGCTCGTCGAGGGCGTCGAGGAAACCACCGGGGACGTACGGACGCGGGGTGGCCTGCTGCTGCCGGTCGGTCGCCTTCCGCCAGACCAGCAGCGTCTGCAGGATGAAGGCCTCCTCGAACTTCAGCCGCCGCTGAGCCGCCGCCAGCTGGGCGCGGTCGCCGGGCCGGTGGATCTGCCGCAGCGCCGAGCTCAGGTCGATCAGGCCGAGCTTCATCCGGATCTTCGCCGGCACCGGGTCGGGCAGGTCGGGCGGCAGGGTGTCGAGCACCGGGCGGATCGAGTTCCGGATCAGGTTGGAACCGGCCTTGCCGGTGGCCGGGTAGATCGGCAGCGGCATGTTCAGCCGCTCCTGCAGTTTCTCCTCGCTCGCGCCGTCCTCGTCGTCGTCGAGCAGCTCGTACATCGGCTGGGCCAGCTGCTTGCGGTTGTTGTAGCGCGAGACCTTGCCGCTGAACAGCGCCCGCCGCCCGACGGTCAGCTCTTTCTGCGGCTTGTGCACGTTGTTGAAGAACGTCAGGTCGAGCGAGGCGTGGCCGTCGGTGACCTCGACGTTCATGATCCGGCTGCGGCGGGTCTTCATCTCCCGCACGCTGACCTTGCGCACCTCGGCGACCAGGCTGATCGGCTCGTCCTCGGGCAGCGAGTCCATCGGGGTGAGCTCACCCAGCTCCATGTAGCGGCGCGGGTAGTGCCGCAGCAGGTCGCCCACCGTGTCCAGGCCCAGCTCACGCTTCAGCATGTTCGCCGTGCGGCTGCCGAGGACCTTGGTCAGGGGTTCCCGGAGACGTTCCGGCATCGATTCCGTCGGCCCCGCTGTCGCCACCGAGCGCTCACCCCTGTCCGAAGCTGTGTCTACTCCACCCCGATCAGGAGCGGGTACCTGGGCTGACCGCCGTTCACGACGTTCACCTCCAGGCCCCGGCCGAGACCGCGGGCGTGCGCCGCCACCGAGCGGGCAAGGGCATCATGCCCTCCGGCACCGACAACGATGGTGACCAGTTCCCCGCCGGAGGCCAGCAGCCGGTCCAGGACCTCGGTCGCGACCGTGGGAAGGTCCGCGCCGACCACCGAGAAGTCCCCGTCGACCACCCCGAGCGCGTCCCCGATCCTGCACTCCCCCGCGCTGGTGAGTCCATTCCGCACGGCCACGGTCACCGCACCGTCGCGGGCCCCGCCGGCCGACGCGGACATCGCCACCACATCGTCGTCGAACCGCCGGTGCCCGTCGTGCACGGCGGCCGCGGCCAGTCCCTGCACCTGGGCCCGGGTCGGCACGACCGTCACCCGCACGCCCTCGGCCCGCGCGGAGGCCGCGGCGATACGGGCGACGCTGAGGGTGTCGGCGTCGTTGGGCAGCACGGCCACCTCGGTGCTGTGGGTGCGGTGGATGGCGGCCAGGATCGCAGCCGTCGACGGTCGCCGCCCCGGTCCTCCCGCGACCACGACCGCTCCGGTGCTCGCGAAGAGCTCGGCCAGCCCCGGCCCGGCGGCACAGGCCACCAGGCCGGTGGTGCGGGAACGACGTTCGGGACCGGTTGGTCCGGGAGCCCCCGGCGGCTCCGCCCGGTTCGGCCCCCCGAGATGACTGATCCGGATCTGGTGCGGGTGCCCGGCGACGATCGCGCGCTCCACCACCGCGCCCGCGTCCGGGGTGTGCACGTGCACCTGCCAGAGTTCCGGGCCGCCGACGATCACCAGCGAGTCACCGATCCGGCCCAGTTCGGCGCGTAGCTCGTCCACCCTCTCGTCGCCGTGCTCGGGATCGGTGTCGAGCAGGAACATCACCTCGTACAGCTCACTGCCCGTCCGGCGGGCCGGCCCCGGGACGTCGGCGCCCCATTCGTTGCCGGCCTCCGGACCGGTCACGCACCGCGCGCTCCCCCGCGGGGCAATCCCCTGCCGGACCACCTCGTGCAGCTCCTGCAGCTCGGTCCCGTCACCCCACTCGGGTTCGTGGTCGTGCACGGTGCGGAGATCGACCAGCCGCCGCACGCCGTCCGCGGCGGGACCGTGACCCCGCCCGCGACCGTGCTCGTGGACGACCGCGCCCGGGCCGACCCGGGCCGGGATCCCGATCGCCGGGGTCGCCGGGGCGACCGGTGTCCTCCCGTGACAGGTGCTGAAGTCGAGAGCGGGCAGGTTGGCCGGACGACGCCGGCGGCGGTACTGACGGTGCTTCTGACGATGGGTGTGGTCGGCCATCACGACCTCGGCCAGGGCGTCGAGCAGGACGACGAGGCCCCGGCCACCGGCATCGACCACCCCGGCGGCGGCCAGCGCGGGCAGTTGCCCGGGGGTGCGGGCCAGTGCCAGCTGGGCGGCCTCGGCGGCGGCGCTCACCACGGTCTCCAGGTCGGCGCCGAGGTCGGACTCCGCCGCGGTGCGCGCGGCCTCGGCCGCGGCCCGGCTGACCGAGAGGATCGTGCCCTCGAGCGGGTGGTGCACGGCCTTCCAGGCCTGCTCGTCGGCCCGGCGGAAGCACTCGACGGCGGTCTGCGCGGTGAGCTCGCTGTGCTCGGCCAGCACCTGGGCCCAGCCCCGCAGCAGCTGTGCACCGATCACCCCGGAGTTGCCCCGGGCCCCCAGCAGGGCGCCCCGGGCGAAGGCGTCGGCCACGGTGGCGACGGATGCGTGCGGGGGCAGCGCCTGCACGGCGGCGACGGCGGCCTCGAGGGTCAGGTACATGTTGGTGCCGGTGTCACCGTCCGGAACCGGGAACACGTTGAGGGCGTCGATCTCCTCACGGGCGTCGGCGAGCGCACCCAGCGCGGTCAGCGCCCAGCGTCGCGCGGCCGGAGGGTCGAGAACGTCCAGCACCCGCACTCCTCCCACTGGTCGGCACCGATCGAGATTCCGCTTCAGCCGGAATGTATCCGCCCGCACGGCTCACCTGCCATTCATGCACCGTTCATCCGAATTGGACACCGATTGCCCGGGCCTGTCACGTTCAGAGCGACGATCCGATCGGCGGAGCTGCCCTGCTCGCGCAGGCTCCGGTTTGGGCCGGGGCCTGCGCTTCGGCTACTCTGCTCGGGAGCGTGGTAGGTCTGCCCTGCCCGCGGCGGCCCAAGTGCCGCCGGGCAAGAGATCCGACCGCCCGCACCAAGCATCAGTTCGATACCTCAGGAGATGAACGTGGCCGCCAACTGCGACGTTTGCAAGAAGGGGCCGGGCTTCGGCTTCAGCGTCTCGCACTCCCACCGCCGGACGAAGCGTCGCTGGAACCCGAACATCCAGCGCGTCCGCACCACCATCGGTGGCACGCCGCAGCGCGTCAACGTCTGCACCTCCTGCCTGAAGGCCGGCAAGGTCAGCCGCTGATACACAGTTTCAGGAACCGCCGGGCACCCTCTGGGTGGCCCGGCGGTTCTCGTTTGCGCCCCCACCCTTCTCCGACGGGCCACGCCCGGTGCCGGGTGCCCTGCAGGGGGCATGGACCTTCACGACGCGCCCGGGAGGCCCGGGATGTCATGGGAGGTTCGGCATGATCACGAAAGGGCGAGGGGAGCCCACGCCAGGCCCTGGTAGGGCGTCCGCCGGCGTCAGGAGCCGGTGATCGCGGGGGCGTAGAGCTGCCGGGCCCGCTCCAGATCCACTCCGGTGGCGGAGTCCAGGGGCAGGAAGAACTCGCGCTGCCAGCCGCGGGTGCGGGCAGCCTGCGCGTTGTGCGGGGCCGACCACGGCGGGTACACCCGGAACGCCCGTTTCCCGTCGGCGTCCGGGGAGGAGAGGATCCGCTGGCGGGCCAGGACCCCGGCCGGGAACACGAAGTGCCCGAAGTGATCGTCCTCGCGGGCGGTGACGACGAAGAGCCGCACCTTGTCGCCGACCGCGAACGGCCGGATCGTCCCGGTCGGCCGGCGCAGCCAGAGGGTGACGAACAGGCCGTTCTTCTCCGGGGTCTTACGGGCCGAGCGCAGTCGCACCGGGGCGCCGTCGAGGCGGACCTTGTGCGCGGCGTACTCAGCGCCCTCGGCCGCGGCCTCGGGCGTGAGACCGGTGCAGACGATGCCCAGCGGGTCGAAGACCTGTTCCTTGAGCACCAGCAGGTCCGGTGGCGTCGGCGCGGACCACACCGCGGAAACGGCGGCCGGCCTGGTGACCTCAGCCGGTTCGGCCTGCTGGTTGTCGTGATCGGTCTGATCCTGCGCGCTCATGGCTGGAGTTCCGTCCTCGAAGATCTGAAATGCCCGGCCCGCCCCGCGACCGGGCCGGAGCACGGGAGCGCTCGGAACATGTACACCTGGTACCAGGTGTGCCATGTGTACACATCGCACGAGGGGCGGGACCGGGATCCGGTCCGGCCCCCGTCGTCGGGGAAGATCCGTCCGCGCATGCCGCACGGAACGTTTCCGGTCCTGCGGGAATGACCTCAGCTCCAGTGCCGCCAGCCGCCCTCACCGCTGAAGGGCCTGCCGTCCACCCACACACCCGGTTCGCCGTCGCGCACCACGCCGATCACCCGGAAGGAGGGTGGCACCGGGACCGAGGGCGGGAAACAGGCCAGCAGGGCGTGGTCCTCACCACCGGTGAGCACCCAGTCCTGCGCCTCCTGCGCGGAAATCCCCAGCACCGACGCAGCACTCAGCAGATCCGGGGTGGGCACCAGTGCGGTGGGGTCGAGGTCGAGCACGACGCCGGACGCGTGGGCGATCCGGGCGGCGTCGCGCACCAGGCCGTCGCTGGTGTCGATCATGGCATTCACCCCGGCCAGCGCGGCTTCGACACCGGCCTCGTACGGCGGCACCGGGGCGCGGTGCTCACGCACCAGGGCCGACAGCGCCGGTTCCAGGTCGTCGGCCGCGGCACCGCCGAAGGCCCGCAACAGGGCCCAGCCCGCCGCCGAACGTCCACTGCCCACGGTGACGGCCACCACATCCCCGGCCCGGGCCTGCGACCGCAGAACCGCCCGCGGACCCGCCAGAGTGCCGAGTGCGGTACCTGTCACAACGATCTCGGACCCGGCCGAGACATCTCCCCCGGCCACGACCGCACCGGCCCGGGCACACTCGGCGACCAGACCGTCCGCCATCTCGTTGGCCCACGACGCCGGGACATCTGCGGGAGTGGTCAGACTCACGAGAAGTGTGTGAGGCCTGCCACCCATGGCGGCGACGTCGGCGAAATTCTGTGCAGCGACCTTGATCCCGATGTCACGGGCTGTTGACCAGTCGCGGCGGAAGTCCTGGCCCTCCACGAGGGTGTCGGTGCACGCGACGAGCGGCCCGGCGAGCGGGCCGGTCAGGTCGAGAACTGCTGCGTCGTCCCCCGGGCCCACGGTCAGCCAGGGCGCTGAGGGATAACGATCGAGTACACCGGCCACCAGGGAATCCTCACCCAGAGTACCGATGGAGGGGTCGTTCCGGTCTGGTTCGTCCCGGGCCGTACCCAAACTGATCCCCAACCTTCGGCCTCGATGTGGTCAACCCTCTGCTGCGGCTGCGGATCGACACGGTAGCGTGACCGCCCAATGTCTGAGACCGGCCCGCACCGTGGAGCCTCTGCAGACCCTCAGGCAGTTCGGACAGGAGAAACACGTGGTGGTGCAGGCTTACATCTTGATCCAGACCGAGGTCGGGCGCTCGACGTCGATCGTCACCGAGATCGCTCAGATCCCGGGCGTGACCTTGGCCGAGGACGTCACGGGCCCCTATGACGTCATCGCCCGGATCGAGGCCCCCTCCGTCGATGAGCTCGGCTCCGGCGTGATCGCGAAGATTCAGGACGTGAAGGGAATCACCCGCACGCTCACCTGCACTGTTGTGAAGATGTGAGCTGATGCGCCAGGTCCTGCGTGACATCGGCCAGTACAGGGTCCGGCCTCGGCGCCGGGCCCTGATCGCTGTTCCGGTGGCTCTCGGGGCGACCGGAACACTGGTGGCCCTGGCCGCATGCGGATCCGGTTCGTCAGCGGGGAACACCGACGTTCCCTCACTGACCCCGGGCCCGGATGCCGCCGTTGCCGCCTGCACCGATCTGATGGACCGCCTGCCGGAGACTGTGCTCTCCCGGGCCCGTAACACCACCCAGGAGCCCACCGGCATCGCCACCTGGGGTGATCCAGCGATCTCACTGAGCTGCGGAGCCACACCGACCGGCCCGACCACCGACCGGTGCATCGACATCAACGATGTGGCCTGGGTGTTCAGCGAGACCTCGACCGCGTACACGTTCATCACCTACGGCCGCGATCCGGCTGTCCAGGTGCAGGTGCCGACCTCGGTGGAACGCAGCGCAGCCACCGCTGCCCTCGTCGATCTCGAGAAGGCCGTGAAACCGCTGGGAACCACCGCCCGTCAGTGCTCGGACCTGGTGGACTCGGCACCGAGCACCAGCGCGAGCTGAGCAAAACACCCAGCTGAGCAAAACACCGATGCCGGGCCCCTCGTGAGGGGACCCGGCATCCGATGTCTCAGATGTCTCAGCGCAGGCCGGTGGGACGGGCCAGAGCCGTGCGGATCAGCCGGTCGATCAGCTCCGGGTACTCCAGGCCGGTGGCCGCCCACATCCGCGGGTACATCGACGAGCTGGTGAAGCCGGGCATCGTGTTGATCTCGTTGACCACCACGCTGCCGTCGGCCTGCACGAAGAAGTCGACCCGGGCCAGGCCCTCGCAGTTCATCGCCTCGAACGTGCGCACCGACAGGTCCCGCACCCGCGCGAGCACGTCGTGGGGCAGGTCGGCCGGGCAGCTCAGCTTCGTGGCGTTGTCGAGGTACTTGGCCTCGAAGTCGTAGAAGGTGTGCTCGCCGACGAACTCGATCTCGCCGGGCAGGCTGGTCGCGACGCTGCCGTCGGCCGCCTGGAGCACCGCGCACTCGATCTCGCGTCCGGCCACGGCCGCCTCGATCACCAGCTTGCGGTCGTGCTTCAGCGCCTCGGCGATCGCGGCGTCGAGGTCCTCCGGACCGTCGACCTTGCTGATGCCGACGCTGGAACCGGCCCGGGCCGGCTTCACGAACACCGGCCAGCCGAGCTCCTCGACGTCGTCGCGCACGGCGTCCGGGTCTCGCTCCCAGGCGCCCGGCCGCACCACGACGTACTCGCCGATCGGCAGGCCCGCGCCCTTCAGCATGACCTTCATCACGGCTTTGTCCATGCTGGCCGCGGAGGCCAGCACGCCGGCGCCGACGTAGCGGATGTCGGTCAGCTCGAGCAGGCCCTGCAGCGTGCCGTCCTCACCGAACGGACCGTGCAGCAGCGGGAACACGACGTCGACCTGGCCGAGCTCACGGGGCACCTGACCGGGCTCGAGCACCTGAAGGTTGCTGTCGGTGGTCTGCAGCGGGGCGATGACGCCCGGGCCGTCGCCGTCCTTCACCTGGGGCAGCACCCCGGCCGAGATCGCCCAGCGGTCGGGGTCGTCGGCGGCGAGCACCCAGCGGCCGGTGTTGGTCACACCGATCGGGATCACGTCGTACGCGTCGTGATCGATCGCGCGCAGCACCGACGAGGCGGTGGCACAACTGACCGCGTGCTCGCTCGAGCGCCCGCCGAAGAGCACGGCCACCCGGGGCTTGCGGGGGGCCGTGATTCCCGGATCCGTGGAAGTCACGGGCTGGATAGCGTCCATGACCGGGGAGAGTACCGGGGATTCGAGGTGCGCATCCCGGGCGCACCCCCGCACCCTGGGGCCTGCACGGGTGACACCAGCCACCTTCTACTCTGTGCGCATGAGTGACTCCTCCCAGGGCAAGCTGGCTTCCGCCACCCTCGTGGTCACGGCCGGCCGCCCCGCGGGCACGCCGAACCAGCCGATGAACGTGCCGGTGGTGCTTACGTCCACCTACACCGCCTCCGACTTCTCGCACCAGCCGGGTGATCTGGGCTACGGCCGGTGGGGCAACCCGACCTGGACCGCCCTGGAGGACGCGGTCGGGGCGCTGGAGGGTGGTCCGGCACTGGCTTTCGGCTCCGGCATGGCGGCCATCTCGGCGGTGCTCAACCTGGTGCCCCTCGGCGGCACGGTGGTGATCCCGGACGCGCCATATTCCGGAACCGCCCAGCTCGCCGGTGAACTCGCCGCGGCCGGCCGGCTCGCCGTGCGCCCGGTGCCGATGGCTGACACCGATGTCGTGGTGGGCGCCCTGGAGGGGGCCGACCTGGTGATCCTGGAGACCCCGACGAACCCCCTGATGGACGTCGCCGACCTGGCCACCATCATCGCCGCCGCCCGCTCGCGCGAGGTCCTGACGGCGGTGGACAACACCTTCGCCACGCCCCTCCTGCAGCAACCGCTGTCACTCGGTGCGCACATGGTGGTGCACTCCGCCACGAAATACCTCAGCGGGCACAGCGACGTACTCCTGGGAATCGTTGTCACGGCGGAGGAGTCGCCGCAGCTGCAGCAGCGCCTGCACGGCCACCGCACGATCAACGGAGCCATCCCCGGCCCGATGGAGGCCTGGCTGGTCCTGCGCGGCCTGCGCACCCTGGCTCTGCGGGTGGAACGGGCGAGTGCGAACGCCGCCGAACTGGCCCGCCGGCTGGGTGATCACCCGGCCGTCGCGAAGGTGCGGTACCCGGGCCTGCCCGGTCACCCGGGGCACGAGCTGGCGCGCGCCCAGATGCGCGGATTCGGGGCGATGCTCTCCTTCGAGCTGAACGGCTCCGCGGAGCAGGCCGAGAAGGTCTGTGCCGCCACGCGACTGTGGGTCCACACGACGAGTCTCGGCGGGGTGGAGTCCAGCCTGGAGCGCCGGCGCCGGCACGGGGGCGAGTCGAAGCTGGTACCCGAATCGCTGATCCGCCTGTCGGCGGGGATCGAGGATGTCGAGGACCTGTGGGCCGACCTGTCACAGGCCCTCGACGCCGCCGGTCGTTAGGCGAGTTCCGACTTCCGGGCCCGGGAGAGCAGGCTCCCGGCCAGCTCGGACAGCGGGACCTCGCCGTTCACCACGCCGGTCACCGCCTCGGCGATGGGCATGTCGACGCCGTGTTCGCGGGCCAGACCCAGGATCGCGCCGGTGCTCTTCACTCCCTCGGCGGTGCGGTTGGTGATGGCCACGACCTCGTCGACGGTCATGCCCTGCCCCAGGTGCACGCCGAAGGTGCGGTTGCGGGACAGCGGCGAGGCACAGGTCGCGACCAGGTCGCCCATCCCGGCCAGACCCGCGAACGTGGCCGGCTCGGCACCGAGAGCAACGCCCAGGCGGGTGATCTCGGCCAGGCCCCGGGTGATGATCGAGGCCTTCGAGTTGTCGCCCAGGCCCATGCCCTCGACCATGCCCACGGCCAGCGCGATCACGTTCTTCACCGCACCGGACAGTTCCACGCCGATCACGTCGTGGTTGGTGTACGGCCGGAAGTAGGGGGCGGAGCAGGCCGCCGCCACCTGTTCGGCGGTGTCGTGGTCGGTGCAGGCGACCACGGTGGCGGTGGGCTGGCGGGCGGCGATCTCGGCGGCCAGGTTCGGGCCGGACACCACGGCATTACGTTCCGGGCCGATCTCCAGGACCTCGCCGATGACCTCGCTCATCCGCTTCAGGGTGCCCTTTTCGACGCCCTTCATCAGGCTGACCGTGACGGCCGAGGGCCCGATCAGCGGCTTCCAGGTGGCCAGGTTGGTGCGCAGGGTCTGCGCAGGCACCGCCAGCACCACGATGTCGGCGCCGTCCAGCGCGACCGCCGGATCGGGGTCGGCCGTGATCGTGTGCGGCAGCTCGAGCCCCGGCAGGTAGTCGGGATTCTCGTGCCGCCCGGCGATCGCCTCGCACACCTCCGGGCGGCGGCCCCACATCGTCACCTTGGAGCCGGCATCAGCGAGCACCACGGCGAACGTGGTCCCCCAGGATCCGGTGCCCATCACCGCGACGCGACTCATCGTCCTGACCTCTTCCGCTTCTGCTGTTTCGGTTGTTTCGGGTTGGGATTGCCGTACCAGGTGTTCCCGCTGGTCCGCGGGTCGTACCGCTGTGCGGGCGCCGTCTCGCCGCGGATCTCCTCCAGCAGCGCCGTCAGCTCGTTCATCATCTGCCCGGTCGCCTCCTCCAGCACGGCCACGGTGACCGGCTGACCGGCGAAACGGCTCAGGTCCACGGGAGGCCCGGCGCTCACCCACACGGTCTGCCGGGGCACCAGGTGAAAGCGCTTGGAGTAGGCCGGGAGGATCTCCTGGGCACCCCACTGCGCGATCGGTACCAGGGGCGCCCCCGTCTCCAGGGCCACCCTCACCGCCCCGCTCCGGCCCCGCATCGGCCACTGACCCGGGTCTCGCGTCAGCGTGCCCTCCGGGTAGAACGAGACGCACTCGCCGGCCCGGACCGCTGTCACCGCCGCCGAGTAGGCTGCGCCGGCGTCGTTCGTATCGCGGTAGACCGGAATCTGCCCGGCACCACGCACGAGCCGCCCGAGCAGCGGCAGCCGGAACACGCTCTCCTTCGCCAGGAAGCGTGGCAGCCGGCCCCGCTCGTAGACGAAGTGCCCGAAGGTGAACGGATCGACGTAGGAGATGTGGTTGGTCACCGTGATCACCCCGCCGGTGGCCGGAAGATTCTCGGCACCCCGCCAGTTTCTCTTCGTCGTCAGCAGGAGGGCCGGTTTCAGCACGATCACGGCCAGCCGGTACCAGCCGCCGATCCTCCGCCGACTCACCAGAGTGCCACCTTCCGATTCCGAGACCTCTGCATCCGGGACATCAGCGCATGCATCGACGCGACGCCATCAGACCATCTTGCCGTCCCCACGCCCTCCCGCCGACCGCCGGGGAACCCGGACATCATGATTGAGGACGACGCCCGCACCACGCGTCCTGGGGTCACCGGGGTTTCGGGAGGGTCCCACCGGGTCTGGACCATGGTCCTGCCGTTCAAGGGCGGCCCGAACGCCAAGTCGCGACTGGCCGCACCACCCGGTCTGGCCAGTGCGATCGCCCTGGACTGTCTGGACGCGGTCGTGGCCGCGCAGCGGGTGGCACGGGTCGTCGTGGTCACCGCGGATTCCTCTCTGACACAGTCTGCCTCGGCCGCGGGCGCGACCGTTCGGAACGAGTCCCGGCCCGGGGCCGGACTCCTCGCGGCCATCACCGATGGCCTGGACGGGCTCCAGGGGCCCTGTGCAGTCCTGCTGGGTGACCTCCCGGCCCTGAGGCCGCCCGACCTCGACCAGGCGCTCCAGCGGGCTTGGGAGGCGCTGACAACGAAGGACGATCGCCCCGGCATGGTCTTCGTCCCGGACGCGGACGGCATCGGCACCGTCCTCCTGGCCGCCGCCGACCCGTCGACCCTGCGTCCCTCGTTCGGTCCGGAGTCGGCCCGCCGGCACACCGAGTCCGGCGCCCGGCGGCTGGATCTGGACCTCCCGGCCCTGCGCCGCGACGTGGACACCCAGGCCGACCTGGCGGTGGCCCGGCAGATCGGCCTCGGCCGGCGGACGAGAGCGGCGCTGGACCCGAACTGAGTCCTCAGCAAAACCCTTTGTTCGTGATCATGCCAAACCTCCCCGGGGAGGTTTGGCATGATCACGAACAAAGGCTTGGGGCCGCCCCGCTTTGACTACGCTGCTCCTGTGCAGGCCACCGTGTACCGCTACGACGCCGAGACCGGCTCCGGGTCCGTCCTCACCGATTCCGGCGACGTGCTGCCCTTCACCGCCCGGGCGCTGGAGCACAGCGGTCTGCGTCATCTGCGCCCTGGTCAGCGGCTTTCCGCCGTCCGGGAGGGCGACGAGATCGTCAGCCTGACGCTCGGCACGATCGGCGCGGCCGACCGGCCGCTCCCCTGAAATCCGCTTTCGGACGCCTGCCGGCACCGACGCGCGCACGCGCGCCCTGGGTGCGTACCCGCGTCCTCAAGCTCGCAAACACAACATCCCCGCCCGGCCAACGGCCCGGCGGGGATGTTCGGATCAGGAAATATCAGCGCTCGTAGTTGGCCCCGAGCATCTGCAGCTTCTGCTCGAAGTGCTCGTAACCACGGTCGATCAGGCCGATCCCGCGCACCCGTGAGGTGCCCTCCGCGGCCAGCGCCGCGATCAGGTGGCTGAACCCGCCGCGCAGGTCAGGCACCGTGATGTCGGCGCCGTGCAGCTTGGCCGGGCCCGAGATGACCGCCGAGTGCATGAAGTTACGGCGGCCGAAACGGCACGGCCGGCCCCCCAGGCACTCACGGTAGAGCTGGATCTGGGCGCCCATCTGGCTGAGCGCGTGGGTGAAGCCCAGCCGGTTCTCGTAGACCGTCTCGTGCACGATGCTCAGGCCGCTGGCCTGAGTCAGGGCCACGACCAGCGGCTGCTGCCAGTCGGTCGCGAAGCCCGGGTGCACGTCGGTCTCGAGCACCAGTGAGTTGAGCTCCCCGCCGGGGTGGCTGAACCGGATGCCGTCGTCGCCGATGTCGAGGAGGCCTCCGACCTTCCGGAACACGTTCAGGAAGGTCATCATCTCCTGCTGACGGGCACCCAGCACGGTGATGTCGCCCTTGGTCGCCAGCGCCGCGCTGGCCCAGGACGCGGCCTCGATCCGGTCGGGCATCGCCCGGTGGGTGAAACCGCCGAGCCGGTCGACGCCTTCGATCCGGATCGCCCGGTCGGTGTCGACGCTGATGATGGCGCCCATCTTCTGCAGCACCGCGATCAGGTCCATGATCTCGGGCTCGATGGCCGCGTTGGTGAGCTCGGTGACGCCCTCGGCGAGCACGCTCGTCAGCAGCACCTGCTCGGTGGTGCCGACGCTGGGGTACTCCAGCTTGAGTTTCGTGCCCTGCAGCCGCCGCGGTGCGCGGATGGCGATTCCGTTCGGCTCCTTCTCGACCACCGCACCGAATTGCCGCAGCACATCCATGTGGTAATTGATCGGACGGTCACCGATCCGGCACCCACCGAGATCGGGAATGAATGCCTCTCCCAGCCGGTGAAGCAGAGGACCGCAGAAAAGAATGGGGATACGGCTGGACCCCGCGTGAGCGTCGATGTCGGCGACGTGCGCCTGAATGACATTGCTCGGGTCGAGACGGAGTTCGCCCTCAGGGCCGGGAATCTCCTCGACATGAACTCCGTGGAGTTCCAGCAGCCCGCTGACGACTCCCACGTCGCGGATCTGCGGAACGTTACGCAGCACGCTCGGCTCGTCACCGAGGAGTGCGGCCACCATGGCCTTGGAAACCAGGTTCTTGGCGCCCCTGACCTGGATGCTGCCGACCAGCGGGGTGCCGCCGTGCACGGTGAGTACGTCGTTCATGAAGGACATCGTGGACCACGTCGGGCCAGGTACCAATTCCAGTCCCGACAAGACCTCATGTGACTGGCGTCGGTCCAGGTCGGCCGGGACTGAAGTCCGGACGGCCACCGAGTCGTCCCGGCCACCAAAACAGCCACGTGGCGGGCGTCCCGGCGTTCAGCCGGAGCACCCGCCACGTGTGGAGGGGTGGTGCTGCTGTGGTGCTGTTCGGTGCGGGTACCGCGCGAGCGAGCTCAGGCGGTGGTGCTGCGACGACGCGTGGTGGTGCGCTTCGCGGCGGTCGGGGCGGGGGTCTTCGCGGCCGCGGTGCTGCGGGAAGCCGTGGTGGCGGTCTTCTTCGCGGCGGTCTTGCGGGCCGTGGTGGTCTTGGCCGCGGTGGTCTTCGCCGCCGTGGTCTTGGCCGGAGCAGCCTTCGTGGCCGGAGCCTTCTTGGCGACGGGAGCCTTGGTCGCGGTCTTCTTCGCGGCCACGGTGGTCTTCGCCGGAGCGGCCTTGGTGGCCGTGGTCTTCTTCGCGGCCGTGGTCTTGGCGACCGTCGTCTTGGCGGCGGTGGTCTTCGCGGCGGTGGTCTTCGCCGGAGCGGCCTTGGTGGCCGTGGTCTTCTTCGCGGCCGTGGTCTTCGTGGCGCGGGTGGGGGCGGCGGCCTTGGCGGCAGCGGCCACACCACGCGTGGTGGCGGCGCGGGTCGAACCGGCAACCGGCTTCGGCAGGGTGCGCGGCTCGGCGACGTACGCCTTGAACGACGTGCCGGCGCGGAAACGCGGGACCGACGTCTTCTTGATGCGGACCTTCTCGCCGGTGCGCGGGTTACGACCGGTACGAGCGTTGCGGACGGCCTTCTCGAAGGAGCCGAAACCGCTGATGGTCACCTTCTCGCCACGGACGACGGCGCGGGTGATGGTGTCGATCACGGCGTCCAGGGCGTCGGCGGCGGACTGACGGCCCCCGAGACGCTCCTGGAGAATCTCAACGATATCTGCCTTGTTCACTTTCAATCCTCCGGTACTTGGGGTCGAGCGGACAGCCCGATGGAAGATGAAGGTAAACGCACTCCGGCCTATAAATCCAATACAGAGTGAGGTTTTGTCGTTGTGTCTCAAGGCAAAACCGGTCCGCAAACGGCCCTCGGCGGCCCTCGCACGGCCCCTTCCGAGGCCGTGCACGAGCCGCCGAGTTTAACGAGATTCATTACCTCAGAAGGTTTTCCAGTAATGAATGGTGATTCCGCTTGGCCGCCGGAGGGGGCTCAGCGGGCCGGAAGAGTGGTCGGCAGAAAGTGTGGCCGATTCGACTCGAAAGCAGTCACCGCATCGACGTGCCGGAGGGTCAGCCCGATGTCGTCCAGACCCTCCAGGAGCCGCCAGCGGGTGTAGTCGTCGACCTCGAACGGCACCGTCAGGTCGCCGCAGACGGCGGTGCGGGCCGTCAGATCGACCGTCACCTCAGTGCCCGGGCGGCTTTCCAGCGCCGTCCAGAGCTTCTCGATATCGGCCTGCTCGACGATCCCCGCGAGCAGTCCCGCCTTTCCCGAGTTCCCCCGGAAGATGTCGGCGAAGCGGGACGAGAGAACTACCCGGAAGCCGTAATCGTTGAGGGCCCAGACGGCGTGCTCGCGGGACGAGCCGGTGCCGAAGTCGGGGCCCGCGACGAGCACCGAACCGTCCTTGTAGGCCTCCTGGTTCAGGACGAACGTGGGGTCCTGACGCCAGGCGGCGAACAGCCCGTCCTCGAATCCCGTGCGCGTCACCCTCTTGAGGTACACCGCCGGGATGATCTGGTCGGTGTCGACGTTCGAGCGACGCAACGGGACGCCGACCCCGGTGTGGGTGCTGAATTTCTCCATGGTTTTCGCTGTTCCTTCGATGTGAAGTCTTGAGTGGACCGCGTGAACCGCCGAAACTTCCTCTCAGCGACCGGTGGAAGCGCCCTGCTGCGACGAGACCTCGAGACCGGGGCCGCCCTGACCGGTGGCGGGCTCCAGGTCGGACGGTGAGGAGAGTGTTCCGCGCACCGCGGTGGCCGCGGCCACGGCCGGCGAGACCAGGTGCGTACGGCCGCCCTTTCCCTGCCGTCCCTCGAAGTTCCGGTTGGAGGTGGAAGCACTGCGCTCACCGGGCGCCAGCTGGTCGGGATTCATGCCCAGACACATCGAGCACCCGGCCTGACGCCATTCTGCGCCGAACGCCGTGAACACCTTGTCCAGCCCCTCGGACTCGGCCTGCAACCGCACGCGCGCCGAACCGGGCACGACCAGAACCCGCACCGAGTCCGCCTTCTGCCGCCCGTTCACGACCGCGGCAGCGGTGCGCAGGTCCTCGATGCGACCGTTGGTGCAGGAGCCGATGAACACGGTGTCGACGGCGATCTCACGCAGCGGAGTGCCCGCGGTGAGGTCCATGTAGGTGAGCGCACGCTCGGCGGCCTGGCGGGCGTCCGGGTCGGCGATGCTCGCCGGGTCCGGGACCGCGGCCGAGAGCGGAGAGCCCTGACCGGGATTCGTACCCCACGTGACGAACGGTTCGAGGTCGGGTGCCGAGAGGTGGACCTCGGTGTCGAACGTGGCGTCGTCGTCGGTGCGCAGGGTGCGCCAGTACTCGACCGCGGCGTCCCAGTCCTCACCCTCGGCCGCGTGCCGGCGACCCTTGACGTACTCGAACGTGATGTCGTCGGGGGCGATCATGCCCGCCCGGGCGCCGGCCTCGATCGACATGTTGCAGATCGTCATCCGGGCTTCCATCGACAGCGCCCGGATGGCCGATCCCCGGTACTCCAGCACGTAGCCCTGGCCACCGCCGGTACCGATCTTCGCGATCACCGCGAGAATGATGTCCTTGGCACTGGTTCCGGCGGGCAGATCGCCGTCCACATTGATCGCCATCGTCTTGAACGGCTTCAGCGGCAGCGTCTGGGTGGCCATGACGTGCTCCACCTCGCTGGTGCCGATACCGAAAGCCAGGGCCCCGAAGGCGCCGTGGGTGGAGGTGTGTGAATCTCCGCAGACCACGGTCATACCCGGCTGGGTGAGCCCCAGCTGCGGGCCGACCACGTGCACGATGCCCTGGTCGATGTCACCCAGCGAGTGCAGCCGGACACCGAACTCGGCGCAGTTCTTCCGCAGCGTCTCGATCTGCGTGCGACTGACGGGGTCGGCGATCGGCTGGTCGATGTTGACCGTCGGGGTGTTGTGATCCTCGGTGGCGATGGTGAGGTCGAGGCGGCGGATCGGTCGCCCGGCCAGACGCAGACCGTCGAACGCCTGCGGGCTGGTGACCTCGTGCAGCAGGTGGAGATCGATGTAGAGCAGGTCGGGTTCGCCGTTCTCGCCGGCGCGCACCACGTGCGCATCCCATACCTTCTCCGCCAGAGTGCGGCCCACGCTGATCATCCTCCATCCGGGACAGAACCCGTTCGGCTTGTTTCACGGGCACCGTTGTCGGCACCCGTGGTTCCCAGCGATTCCCGGTCCTCGCGACCGGCTCGCGGACGCCGGACTTGCGTCTCGCTTCGTGAGACGCCAGTATCGCTCCATGGACAAGAGTAGCGGAGTCGGCGTCCTGGACAAGGCAGCCGTGCTGCTCGACGCCCTGGAGGCGGGGCCGGCGACACTGGCCCAGCTGGTGACCGCAACCGGGCTCGCCCGCCCTACCGCGCACCGCCTGGCCGTCGCGCTGGAGCACCACCGGCTCGTGGGCCGTGACCTGCAGGGGCGTTTCGTGCTCGGGCCGCGCCTGGGCGAGCTCGCCGCCGCGGCCGGGGAGGATCGGCTCCTGGCCGCCGCCGGGCCGGTTCTCGCGGCGCTGCGCGACCACACCGGTGAGAGCGCACAACTGTTCCGCCGTCAGGGTGATCAGCGCATCTGCGTGGCCGCCGCCGAAAGGCCGGTCGGCCTCCGCGATTCCATCCCGGTCGGATCGGCACTCTCGATGCACGCCGGATCGGCCGCGCAGACGCTGCTCGCCTGGGAGGAGCCGGATCGCCTGCACCGCGGGCTGAACGGGGCCAAGTTCACCGCCAGCACCCTCTCCGCCGTACGCCGGCGCGGGTGGGCCCAGAGCATCGCCGAGCGGGAGCCGGGTGTCGCGTCGGTCTCGGCGCCGGTGCGGGGCCCGTCCGGCCGGGTGGTGGCCGCGGTCTCGATCTCGGGCCCCATCGAGCGTTTCACCCGTCAGCCGGGGCGGCAGCACGCCACCGCCGTGGTGGCCGCGGCCGGGCGGCTGACCGAGGTGCTGCGCCGGGGGCAGATCCAGGCTTAGGGCCGGGCCGAAAACTCGCCGAGACCAACGGAACGAGCCCGCCACCCCGATCCGGGGGTGACGGGCTCGTCGGTGTTCCGGTGGGACGTGGGTCAGGAAGCCCCGGCCTCGCCGCTGAACTCGGCGGCCTCGTCCTGCGCGGAAGTGATCAGCGCGTCGACAGTGATCTCGCCCCTGCTGTCGTCGATCAGGCGACGCAGCAGCACCAGCTCGATGCGAGCCAGGTCGGGCTCGTCCAGCTGCTCGAGCACCTCGGCGACCGACGCGTCGTCACCGAGCACCGAGCGCACCAGCGCCTGTGCGGCGTTCTCGTCGATCGCGACGGGGGTCTGGGCGTAGGGCACGGCGGCAGCCGCGACGAATCCCGGCACGTCGGCCTGCGGGCCGGACAGGCTGCGCCCGACGGCGTTGTAGAAGGCCGCGCCGACAACCTCGCCGAAAGCGTTCCAGCCGTGCTCGTCCAGGGACTTGGTCTGCTCGAAGTAGGCGTTCAGATCGCCCACCAGCAGCTCCCGAACCGTTTGGCCGATCTGGGCCGTCATGAGCTTTACCTCCATCGATCGGTGGCGCCGCCGCGGCGGCGCTCCACCCCCGAGCATCCTTGGGTTCTCGCAGGTCGGCGAGAGATTACCGGACATGAAGACGGCCCTCGACCAGAAGAGGTCGAGGGCCGTCTCTCATGTAGCCCCGACGGGATTCGAACCCGCGCTACCGCCTTGAGAGGGCGACGTGCTAGGCCACTACACAACGGGGCCTTGCTGACCAGGTCAGCTGTTCGATTCTAGCCAACTGCTTGGCTGTTCACCGAATCGGTCCGACCCGCTCTAAAAGCGAGCACGAAGCCCGCTTTTCGGCGATCTAACCGCGCTGGGGTACCAGGACTCGAACCTAGACTAACTGTACCAGAAACAGTCGTGCTGCCAATTACACCATACCCCATGGTAGGTAAACACCCGGTGGTCAGATCCTCGTCTTGCGGTTCAGATCTTTCCGTTGGGTGAGCGCCCACCGAGAACATTACCGGTCCGGGGGCGCTGGCCCAAATCAGGGATCCCGAACGACGCCCTCGAATCTCCCGCCCCGCCCGTGCAACCTCCGAAAACGCCTGCCCAGAAACCGAATCTCTGCCTTCAAAGATCAGGAACCGGCCGGCCGGTGCACCCGCCGGGGAGAAACCCACCCCCTTTCGGAGCACTCGACCTGCCCGGCACGTGCGCCCTCCCCCCGTCGGCCACGCGAGCAGACCCGCGAAGAGACCCGCGAACGGACCCGGAGGAGTCACCCTCGGCACCCCCACCGCACACCTCCGCCTCTGGCTCCGGCTCCGGCTCCAAGCCCGTTCGCAGCCCCGTCCCTTCCCTCGCGGCCACGCCCCCCGATGCGACCGGCACCACATCCGAAAGTGCCCGGCCACCATCCCGCCAACCACTCCCCATCCATCCACCCCGATGCGACCAGCGCCACACCGCAAGCCCGGGCAGGTGGCCGCGTGAGCGATCAATCCGTCGCACATCAGACGCACGTCACACTTCCGGGTCGGCGAGCGGCCGGGTGATCCCGGACCGCATCAGGCCGGGCACGCGGGACACCTACGCGAACGGGACGTAGGTCACCCTCAGCCACACAACTTTCCACTACTTTGGGTCATCCCCCGGAACTCTGCGCCGCACGAACCGCGCCCCCTGCGCCCCTCCGGGACGACGGAATGTGTCCGACATCTCCAGGCGGCGAAATGACTATGGGTAAGGTGTCGGCTACAGGTTTCGTCCGGACTTCCGCTCTTGGCGTATCGGCGATTCAGCTACGCTCCAGTTCAGGGGAGCGTGATCACCGGGGGACGGGGATGTTCACAGTTCAAGCACTGCTTTTCAGGTGTTGCGGAATGCCGGAGACGGCCTGATGACGCTGATGATGCGCGCGCCCATGACCTCACGCGGGGCCGCTGGGGTATCCGTCCTGCGGGCTCGTGGTCGCGTGTGCCCGCACGACCCCGGTTGCAGGGGGTGACGAGTGGCCGTCTCGGGTATCCGGCTCTTCGAACTGTCCCCGCTGGCTCTCCTTCCGAGCCCCGGGCACACCGACACGCGTACCCGGCCGAAGGCCCCCCGGGCCACGTCGCTGCGGATCATCGCGGTCAGTCTGCTGCTGGTGGCCTTCGGCGCGCTGCTGTGGCTGTGTCCCGTCACCCAGGAGATGGGCGCCCGGGGGCGTCTGCTGCGCCTGGACTGGTGGACGGTGGCCGCGCTGGCCGCCGCCTGCGAGATCGTGGTGCAGATGGTGCAGGTCAACGGCCATCGGCAGGTCCGCGCCATCTCGATGAACGAGATCGCCACCGTGCTGGGCCTGTTCTTCGCCACTCCGGGTGGTTTCGTCGCCGGGCGGCTCGTCGGGGTGCTCGTGGCACTGGTGCTGTGGCGCCGGCAGGGCCCGGTGAAGGTGTTCTTCAACGGCTCGATGCTGTTCGCCGAGTCGGTACTGGCCCTGATGCTGTTCAACCTGATCCGCGGCTCGGACGTCCACATCGACCCCCGGGCCTGGGCCGCCGCGCTGGTCGCGACGATCTGCGGCGGGCTGCTCTCGGCCGTCGCGGTCACCGTGGTGATCGCCGTGGTCGACGGTGAGACCAAACGCCGTGACTTCCTTCTCGAGGCCGGCCGGGGTGCCACCACCTCGGCCTGGGTCACCTGCATCGCGCTGGTCGCGGTGCACGCGCTCGACGCCGACAGCCGGGCCGCGGTGCCCCTGGCGGTCTCGATGGTGCTGCTGCTCATCGCCTATCGCAGCTACTGCAGCCTCTCCGAGCGCCACCTGAGCCTGGAGCGGCTGTACCGGTTCAGCCACGCGGTGAGCAGCACTCCTGAGGTGAACGAGATCCTGACCGGGGTGCTGCAGCATGCCCGCGAGGTGCTGCGGGCCGACTACGCCGAGATCGTCTTCGTCTCCTCCGAGGCCGGGCACCAGCCGCTGCGCATCGACAGCCGGGGTTCCAACGGCAAGCTGCGCCGCGTGCGGCTGAGCGACGAGGCCGCGAACGACCCGAGCTGGGCCGGGGTCTTCGGCAGCGGAGGTCCGCTGCTCATCCCCCGCGGCGACCGCAGCCACCGCGCCCTGCTGGCCGACCGCGACCTGCGCGACGCCGTGCTGGTGCCGCTGCGGGGTGAGGCGGGCATCGTCGGCACCATCCTGGTCGGAGACCGGATCAGCGACGTGCGCTCGTTCGACTCCGACGACGTGCAGTTACTGATGACCGTGGCCAACCACGCCAGCATGGCCCTGCAGAACGGGCAACTGGTCGACCGGCTGAAGCACGATGCCCTGCACGACAAGCTCACCGACCTGCCGAACCGCAATCTGCTGCAGGAAGAGATGCTGCAGGCCATCCAGGAGATGCGCGACGACCGCTCCCCCGGCCTGGCTGTGCTGAATCTCGACCTGGTCAATTTCAAGCAGGTCAACGACACCTTCGGACTGGCCCTCGGTGATCTGCTGCTGCAGCAGGTGGGCCGGCGGCTGCACGACCGGCTGGCCGGACGGGGCGTGCTGGCCCGCACCGGCGGTGACGAGTTCACCGTGCTCCTGCCGGCGGTCGACTCGGTGGCCGCGGCCCTCGAGATCGCCGCCCAGTTGCGCTGCGGGCTGGAGAAGCCGGTCAGCATCCAGGGGGTGGACGTCGAGGTCGGCGTCTCGATCGGTATCGCCGTCGCGCCGCTGCACGGGGCTGACGGGCACACGCTGCTGAAACGGGCCGACGCGGCGATGTACTACGCGAAGAACTCCGGTTCGGGTCTGCATGTGTACGACAAAGGGCTCGACGCCAACGAGACCCCCGAGCGACTGGCCCTGACCGCCGAGCTCCGGCAGGGCATCTCGGCCGGGCAGCTCGAGGTCTACGTGCAGCCACAGGCCAGTCTGCGCACCGGGATGGTGCTCGGGGCGGAGGCTCTGGTGCGCTGGCGTCACCCCCGGCACGGGCTGCTCTTCCCCGACACCTTCATCCCCCTGGCCGAACGCAACGGCCTGATCCCGCAACTCACCGACGCCGTGCTCGAGCAGGCGGTGGCCGCGTGCGGGCGCTGGCGGCGAGCGGGTCATCGGCTCACGGTGAGCGTGAACCTCTCCGCCCGCAGCAATCTCAACGAGAAGCTGATCGAGAACGTGCAGCAGCTGCTGAACCGCCACGGGGTTCCGGCGAAGGCGCTGACGCTGGAGATCACCGAGAGCTCGGTGATCCGTGACCCGGCCCGTACCCGGATCGTGCTCGATCAGCTGCATGCGCTCGGAGTGGGTCTGTCCATCGACGATTTCGGCACCGGCTACTCGTCCCTGTCCTACCTGCGCCAGCTCCCGGTGCAGGAGGTGAAGATCGACAAGAGCTTCGTGATGAACATGCTGGCCGAGCCGAACGACGCCGCGATCGTGCGCTCCATCGTCGATCTGGGCACCAATCTCGACCTGGCGGTGGTGGCCGAGGGTGTGGAGGACGCGGCCACCCGGGCCGAGCTGCAGCGCATGGGCTGCACCAACATGCAGGGCTTCTACCTGGCCGCCCCGATGCCCCTGGCCGGCTTCATGGACTGGCTCGCGGCGCGTGAGGGGCACCTGGCCGAGGCGCGCTGAGCCGATCACGGGCCAAAGTGAGGACGCGTGTGGGCCCCAGGAGGGGAGCCCACACGCGTCCTCACTTTGGCCCGGACGAAAGAGCCTCAGTCGCGCGAGACCACGGGGTTGCTCAGCACACCCATGCCCTCGATCTCGACCTCGACGCGGTCGCCGGCCACGATCGGGCCGACCCCGGCCGGGGTGCCGGTGAGGATGATGTCACCGGGCAGCAGCGTGAACGCGGCCGAGACGTAGGCGACGATCTCGGGGATCTTGTGAATCAGCTGCGAGGTGCTGCCGTCCTGCTTGACCTCGCCGTTCACGCGGGTGGTGAGCCGCAGGTCGGTGGGGTCGGTGTCGAGCACCAGGTAGGGGCCGATCGGGCAGAACGTGTCGAAGCCCTTGGCCCGCGCCCACTGCTTGTCGGACTTCTGCAGGTCGCGGGCGGTGACGTCGTTCGCGATCGTGTAGCCGAGCACGACCTCGTTGACCCGTTCGACCGGCACATCTTTGCAGAGCTTGCCGATGACGATGGCCAGCTCGCCCTCGTAGTGCACGTTCGTCGACTGACGCGGCAGCACGATCGGGTCGCCCGGGCCGATCACCGAGGTGTTCGGCTTGAAGAACAGCAGCGGCTCCTCCGGCGGGGCCTCCCCCGGCGTGGTGGCCATCTCGGCCACGTGGTCGGCGTAGTTCTTGCCGACCGCAACCACCTTGCTGCGCGGGATGACCGGTGCGAGCAACCGCACCGCGTCGTCGAACCTGACCTTCTCCCCGGTCATCTGGACCGTCTGGTAAAGCGGATCGCCACTGATGACGTGCAGGAAGCCGCTGCCCTGCCCGCCCTCCACGATCGCGTACCTGGGGTCTTCGCCGGTGGTGAATCTCGCGATGAGCACGCCCTTGACCTTATGTCATTACCGAAGGGGAGATACTGGACGGTGTGACGAGGGCGGGTGGGACGACGATCAGCAGCCGGGTTCTGGCCGAGGGCGAGTGGCAACCTCTGGCACGGCAGCACGAGGAGCGCGCCGACGGCCTCACCCAGGGCCGGCGCGCGCGCAGGGCCACGCACACCAAGCACGCGATCGAGGACTTCCTCTACGAGTACTACTCCACACGTCCCTCGACGCTGCGCCGCTGGCACCCGGGCGTCGGCCTTCGTCTCCAGGGGGAGACCCCGCACGAGAAGTGGCGCTGGTACACGAAGGACGAGGCGGGCACGGTCGGGTTCGACGCGGCCCGGTTCATGGACGAGCGCGGCGACTCGGTGCAGTTCATCCACCGCCTGCTCACGAACATCAGCGGCAGGCCCACCTTCACCGGCTGTTTCGGCCTGCACGAGTGGGCGATGGTCTATCGGCAGGGCGAGCACCGGCATCCCCTCCCCCTGCGGCTGGGGCAGGCCGGCACCGATGAGGTGGTCGAGGCGCACCCGATCCGCTGCTCCCACTTCGACGCGTTCCGCTTCTTCACCCCCGAGGCCGTGGGCCTGAACCGGCTCCAGCCCACCCGCGAGACCCAGGTCGAACTGGATCAGCCCGGCTGCCTGCATGCCTCGATGGACGGGCACAAGTGGGCCATGAAGCTCGGCCCGGCCGTGCCCGGAGACCTGGCCCTGGACTGCTTCCAGCTGGCGCTCGACATCCGGCTGCTCGACATGAGGGCCTCCCCCTACGACCTCACCGCCTACGGCGAACCCGCGGTGAAGATCGAGACCCCCGAGGGGAAGGCCGAGTACGTGGCCCGGCAAAGGGAATTCGCCGAACGTTCCCAGGCACTCCGTGCGAGGCTGATCGTCGTCCTGGAAGCCCTGATCAGCTTCGTCTGAGGCCGGTGGGGCAGGAGTCATCTGGTTAACCAACCGGTTGACCAGCGAGTACGCCGAACGTGCCGTGTGTTCCGCGGTCGGTGACGGCCCTGCGTCCTCGACCCTGAACGTATGAATACGAGAAGGCTCACGTATCTCGGGCGCATCCGCACGGCCGCCGGCGCTGCGGTGATCGGCACGGCCCTGCTCGCTTCCCCCGCGCTCGCCGGGGAGTTCACCGGCGCAGCCCCGTCGAGCCCCGCGCCGGCAAAGGCGGCCTCGAGCAAGAAGGCGCTGACGACCATCGATCTACCGACCGGTTTCCGGCCCGAGGGCATCACATCCGGTCCCCGTCGCACCTTCTTCGCCGGATCCGTGGCCGACGGCTGCATCTGGACCGGCAGCCTGAAGACCGGGGCCGGGCACCGGCTCACGGCCGGGGTGCCCGGCCGGTCCCTGCGTGGTCTGCAGTGGGACCAGCGCTCGAACCTGCTCTGGGCCGCGGGGCAGGACGGCTCCCAGGGCATCGTGCTGGCCGTCGACGCCACCTCCGGTGCGGTGGAACACCGGATCGAGGTGCCCGGATCGGCGTTCCTGAACGACGTGCTGATCGAGCCGAACGCGGTGTGGGTCACCGACTCCCGGGTGGACCGGCTGACCCGCATCGATCTGCGGGCCGCGACCGGGCTTCCCACCGGCCAGACGAACTTCATCACGCTGAAGGGCGCCTGGCCGGCAACCACCACGGGCAACGGCGCGAACGGCATCGACAACCTGTGGGACGGCACGCTGCTGCTGGACAACAGCACGCACGGCGGCATCTACACGGTCGACCCGCACACCGGCGAGACCAAGAACATCCTCGTCAAGCGCGGTCCGGGGATCACCGGCGGAGATGGCCTGGAGCGTAAGGGCCACACCCTGTTCGTGGTCCGTGGCAACAGCCGCAACGCGGTCGAGGCCCTGAAACTGCACCACAGCCGCAAAGGCTGGCGCGCCACCTGGCGTCGGACGCTGACCTCGCCGCAGCTCGACGTGCCGAGCACCGCGACCTTCGTCAACCACACCCTGTGGGCCGTGAACGCCCGCTTCGGAGTGGCCGACCCGGCGACGGCGAGCTATCTCCTCGTGCCGCTGGGCAAGAAGGTCCTGAGCGGGATCGCGCCGCTGTAGACCACTGACAGCACGAGGGACGACGTGGTTGCCCACCTGGCAACCACGTCCTCCCTCGTGCTCTACACCCGGGAAGCCACACCCATCGACGACAGCCCGTACACGAAACTCTCCAGCAGGGCCTGCCAGCTGGCCTCGATCATGTTCGGCCCGACCCCCACGGTCTGCCAGACCGACCCGGCGCCGGTCGTCTCCACGAGCACCCGGGTGACGGCATCCGTGGCCGATTCCCCGTCGAGGATGCGGACCTTGAAGTCGGTCAGCTTCATCCGGTCCAGCTCCGGATAGACCGGCAGCAGCGCCTGGCGCAGCACCCGGTCGAGGGCGCTGACGGGGCCGTTGCCCTCCGCCGTGGCGACCACCCGGTTCCCGCCCGCGGTCAGTTTCACCGTCGCCTCACACACGGCCTCACCGGTGGCACCGCGGAATTCGGTGATCACGCGCCAGCTCTCGACCTCGCAGAACACCGGGCGGGCGCCGTGCACCGCCTCGGTGAGCAGCAGGGAGAACGATGCATCGGCGGCCTCGAACGTGTATCCCCGGGCCTCCAGGTGCTTCACCCGGTCGGTGACCTCGCCCAGCAGCTCCCGGTCGCTGGACAGGTCGAAACCCAGCTCCTTGCCCTTCAGCTCGATCGACGCGCGCCCGGCCATGTCCGAGACCAGCATGCGCATGTCGTTGCCCACGGCCGAGGGGTCGATGTGCTGGTACAGGTCGGGGTCGACCTTGATCGCGCTGGCGTGCAGACCCGCCTTGTGCGCGAACGCCGAGGCCCCCACATACGGCTGGCGGTTGTAGGGCGACACGTTGGCGATCTCGTTGACCGCGTGCGCGATCCGCGTGATGTCCTGGATCCGGCCCTCGGGCAGCACCCGGCGGCCTAGTTTCAGCTCCAGGTCGGCGAGAACAGTGACGAGGTCGGCGTTCCCGGTGCGCTCGCCGTACCCGTTCAGCGTGCCCTGCACCTGGATCACCCCGGCCTCGACGGCGGCCAGTGAGTTCGCCACCGCGCACCCGGTGTCGTTGTGGCAGTGGATACCCAGTGCCGCACCCGATTCCGTGCGCACGTCGTGCACGATGTCGGCAATCTGGTGCGGCAGCATGCCACCGTTGGTGTCGCACAGCACGATCGCCTCGGCGCCGGCCTCGGCCGCGGCCCGTACGACCTCCAGCGCGTACCCCCGGTCGAAGGCGTAACCGTCGAAGAAGTGCTCGGCGTCGAGGAACACCCGGCGCCCGTGCTCGCGCAGATGGTGCACGGTCTCGGTGACCATCGCCAGGTTCTCCTGCGCGGTGGTGCGCAGAGCCCGCTCCACGTGCCGGATGTCGCTCTTGGCCACCAGCGTCACGGCCGGGGCGAGTGAGTCGAGCAGCGCCTTCACCTGCGGGTCCTCGTGCACGGCCACGCCCGCCTTGCGGGTGGCGCCGAAGGCCGCCAGGACCGCCTGCTTGAGGTTCAGCTCGGTCGCGGCCCGGCGGAAGAACTCGGTGTCCTTCGGAATCGCCCCCGGCCAGCCGCCTTCGATGAACCCGACACCCAGTTCGTCCAGATGCCCGGCGATCGCCAGCTTGTCCTGCACCGAGAGGCTGAGCCCCTCCTGCTGGGCGCCGTCGCGCAGGGTGGTGTCGTACACCTGGAACGTGGTGTCCATCGTTGATCGCCTCTGGTCGTGGGGCTGGCATGAAAAAAGACCCCTCGCGGATGCGAGAGGTCTGCGCGTCGACGGTGCCCTGGGGAGCCTTAGGCGGTGTCGACGCGCCTGCGAATAATCACGCTGGTGCTGTACATGGTGACGCCGATTCTGCCACACCTGGCGGTGAACGGTCCGGGAACCTCTCCGAATTGAGGACGAGGTGGGCACCCGGGGTGCCCGCCTCGTCCTCAATTCCCGAAAAGTCAGGCCAGTCGGCGCATCCAGCCGTGGGTGTCTTCGGCCCGGCCGTACTGGACGTCGAGCAGGGACTGGCGGATCTTCATCGCGACCTCACCGGTCGGGATCTCGAGTTCGCCGCCCTCCCAGGCCAGAGCGCCCAGCGGGGTGATGACAGCGGCCGTGCCGCAGGCGAAGACCTCGGTGATCTCGCCCGAGGCCACGCCCGCCCGCCACTCGTCGATGCTGATCGGGCGCTCCTCGACCTTCAGGCCGAGCTCGCCGGCCAGGGTGAGGATGGACGAGCGGGTGATGCCCTCGAGGATCGTGCCGGAGACGGTCGGCGTGACCAGCGTGCCGTCTTTCGTCACGAAGTAGATGTTCATGCCGCCGAGTTCCTCGACCCACTTGTGCTCGGCCGCGTCGAGGAAGCAGACCTGCTCACAGCCGTGCGCCTCGGCCTCGAGCTGGGCCGCCAGACCGGCCGCGTAGTTGCCGCCGCACTTGGCCGCGCCCGTGCCCCCGGCCGCGGCCCGCGTGTACGTGCTCGAGAGCCAGATGCTCACCGGCTTGACCCCGCCGGAGAAGTACGGGCCGACCGGCGAGGCAATCAGCAGGTACCGCACCGTCTTGCTCGGCCGCACACCCAGGAAACTCTCCGACGCGTACATGAACGGCCGCAGGTACAGGCTGCTCTCGCCGCTCTCGTGGTCGGGCACCCAGGCCTGGTCGGTCTTGACCAGCAGGTCGACCGAGGCCAGGAAGTCTTCGGTGCTCAGTTCGGGCAGGGCCAGACGGCGGGCCGAGCGGGCCAGCCGGGCCGCGTTGGCCTCCGGACGGAACGACCAGACCGAGCCGTCGGCGTGACGGTAGGCCTTGAGCCCCTCGAAGATCTCCTGCGCGTAGTGCAGAACCGCCGCGGCCGGGTCCATCTGGATCGGGCCGTACGGGATCAGGCCGGCGTCGTGCCAGCCCTGACCGTGCGTCCAGTCGATCGACACCATGTGGTCGGTGAAGAACTTGCCGAAACCCGGCTGGGCGTGGATCTGTGCGCGGCGCTCAGGGGTGGCGGGCGTGGGGTTCAGCGTGGTGGTGAAGGTCAGCGGCTGCGCCGGCGTCTGTGCCGATGTTCCGGCCGGGTCGACGACGTCTGTGGTGTCGAGCGTTTCGGTGGTGCCGAGAATCTTGGCGTTCATCGCGATACTCCCTCGCAAACCGGCCCGGCGAATGGGCCGGAAAGAATCTGTTGACGACGGTAGCAGCGGAGAAAGCACGCGACGGGGTGTCCGTCGGAGGCGCCGGCTTTCTTGCGGCAACCGTCCGGACGTGAAAATGCGGACGGCCGGTCGGGGATTCACCCGACCGGCCGTACTGGACCTGTGGTCAGGCGAGACGCGAGGCGATGGCCTCGCCGATCTCCGACGTGGTGCGTACTCGGTCACCGCGTGCGGCAAGGTCTTCGGCGACTGCCTGCTCGACCTTGGTGGCGGCCTTGTCGAGGCCGAGGTGCTCCAGCAGCATCGCCACGGACAGCACGGTGGCGGTGGGGTCGGCCTTCTGCTGACCGGCGATGTCGGGGGCGGAGCCGTGGACGGGCTCGAACATGCTGGGCGCCGCGCTGCGGTCGGGGTTGATGTTGCCCGACGCGGCCAGGCCGATGCCTCCGGCGATGGCGCCCGCGATGTCGGTGATGATGTCACCGAAGAGGTTGTCGGTGACGATCACGTCGAAGCGGCCCGGGTTCTGCACCATGAAGATGGTGGCCGCGTCGACGTGCAGGTAGTCGGTGGTGACCTCGGGGAACTCGGCGTTGACCGCTTCCACCGTGCGACGCCAGAGGTGACCGGCGTGGGTGAGCACGTTGTGCTTGTGCACCAGGGTGAGGTGCCGGCGCGGACGGGCGGCGGCGCGGGTGAACGCGTCACGCACCACCCGCTCGATGCCGAACGCGGTGTTGATGCTGACCTCGGTGGCGATCTCGTGCGGAGTACCCGTGCGCACCGCGCCGCCGTTACCGACGTACGGACCCTCGGTGCCCTCGCGGACCACGACGAAGTCGAGCCCGTTCTCGAGGACGTGGGGGGCCAGGGGCGAGGTGACGCCCGGGTACAGCCGCGCCGGCCGCAGGTTCACATAGTGGTCGAGTTCGAACCGCAGGCGCAGCAGGAGGCCCCGCTCCAGAACACCACTCGGCACGGCGGGGTCACCGATGGCGCCGAGCAGGATGACGTCGTGCTGCCGGATCTCGGCCAGCACGGAGTCGGGCAGTGTCTCGCCGTTCTGGTGCCAACGGCGAGCACCGAGGTCGTACTCGGTGGTCTCGAAGGACACCTCGGAACCGACAGCGGCGTTCAGGACCTTCAGTCCCTCGCTCACCACCTCCGGGCCAATTCCATCACCCGGGATGACGGCCAGCCGGACGGATGTGGGTGCGGTCGAGGTGCTCATGACATGGATGTTACTCCTTGAGTCCGGATGGCGGTCACTCGGTCTCGCTATGTGGACATGCTTTTTCGGGTCCGCCAGGAGTGCGCCAAGAGGAGGACGCGGCCCGCCCCGGGCGCGTTTCGCCTGGCCCGGGCGACTCATCTCAATAAGGTGATCGCCATGGGATTCAGGATGGACGCCGTCGGTGTGGTCGTCGCCGACATCCAGAAGTCGACCGCCTTCTACCAGCGCCTGGGCGCCTCGTTCGGGCCCGGCGGGCACGAGGGAACCGTGCTCGCCGACCTCGGCGGCTTCAAGCTGCTGCTCTACACCGAGGCGCTGTTCCGCGAGTTGAACTGGGACATCGACCCGGACGCCCCCCGCACCGGCGTCACCCTGGCCGTCGGCTGTGACTCGACCACCGACCTGGACGAGCTCTACACCTGGCTGGACGAGGACGGTTTCGGCTTCCGCGAACCCCTCGACGCCCCCTGGGGCCGGCGGGTGGCCACGGTGCAGGACCCGGACGGGACCCACATCGACCTCCACGCCCCTCTGACCTGAGCCTCCGAGCGTTCGATGAGGACGCGCGTCCCCCCCAATTTTTGTTCGTGATCATGCAAAACCTCCCCGGAGTTCTAGAACTCTCGGCAACAAAGTTCTAGAACGCTGGGAAGGTTTTGCATGATCACGGAAGGCTTTTTGGGGCTCTGGGCAGGCGAAAGCCCCCGGGGCTTTTCAGCGGCCGGGGGCTTTCAAGGGTGCTACTGGCGTCAGCGGCCGGCGCTGCCCTCGACGTAGTCCGAGTCGGTGCTCTTGACCCAGCTCATCAGCTTGCGCAGGTCGCGGCCGGTGGCCTCGATCGGGTGCTGCTCACCCTTGGCGCGCAGGGCCTTGAACTCCGGGGCGCCGGCGTCCTGGTCGTCGATGAACCGCTTGGCGAACGCGCCGGACTTGATGTCGGCGAGAACGGCCTGCATGTTCTCCTTGACACGCTCGTCGATGACGCGCGGGCCGGACACGTAGTCGCCGTACTCGGCCGTGTCGGAGACGCTCCAGCGCTGCTTGGCGATACCGCCCTCGTACATCAGGTCGACGATCAGCTTGAGCTCGTGCAGGCACTCGAAGTACGCGACCTCGGGCTGGTAACCCGCCTCGGTCAGCGTCTCGAAGCCGTACTGGACCAGCTGCGACATGCCGCCGCAGAGCACGGCCTGCTCACCGAACAGGTCGGTCTCGGTCTCCTCGGTGAAGGTGGTCTTGATACCGCCGGCCCGCAGACCGCCGATCGCCTTCGCGTAGGAGAGCGCCAGGTCCCAGGCCTTGCCCGTGGCGTCGGTCTCGACCGCCACGATCACCGGGACGCCCCGGCCGTCGACGTACTCACGGCGCACGAGGTGGCCGGGGCCCTTCGGGGCAACCATGCAGACGTCCACGCCGGCCGGCGGGGTGATGTAGCCGAAGCGGATGTTGAAGCCGTGGCCGAAGAACAGCGCGTCACCCTCGGCCAGGTGCGGCTCGATGGACTCGGTGTACACGTGACGCTGAATGTGGTCGGGCGTGAGCAGCATGACCACGTTGGCCTCCTGCACGGCCTCGGCGACGCTGAGCACGCGCAGGCCCTCGGCCTCCGCCTTCGCCCGGCTCTTGCTGCCCTCGGCCAGGCCGACGCGGACGTCGACACCGGAGTCGCGCAGGCTGAGTGCGTGGGCGTGGCCCTGGCTGCCGTAGCCGATCACGGCGACGGCCTTGCCGGCGATCACGGACAGGTCGGCGTCGTCGTCGTAGTACATCTTTGCTGCCACGGTGCTGGTGCTCCTTATTGAGGGTGGTAAACGAATAGCAGGGTCGAGGTTAGGCGCTGCGCAGGGCCCGGTCGGTGATCGACCGGTTGCCGCGGCCGATGCCGATCAGGCCCGACTGCGACAGTTCGCGGATGCCGAACGGCTCGAGCACCTTGAGGAAGGCGGCGAGCTTGTCCGGGCTGCCGGTGGCCTCGATCGTCACCGCGTCGGGAGCGACGTCGACGACGTGGCCCCGGAACAACTCGACGGTCTCGAGCACGTGGCTGCGGGTCGCGGAGTCGGCGCGGACCTTGACCAGGAGCATCTCGCGCTGGACCGAGGCACCCGGCTCCAGCTCGACGATCTTGATCACGTTGATCAGCTTGTTGAGCTGCTTGGTGACCTGCTCCAGGGGCAGCTCGTCGACGTCCACCACGACGGTCATCCGGCTGATGCCGGAGTGCTCGGTCGGGCCGACCGCCAGGGAGTGGATGTTGAACCCACGCCGGGCGAACAGGCCCGCGACCCGGGTGAGCACGCCGGGCCGGTCCTCGACCAGCACGGAGAGAGTGTGCTTCTGCGTCACTGTTGTCGTCCTCAGGCTTCGCTGTCGAATTCCGGGCGGGTGTCCCGGGCGATCTGGATCAGGTCGTTGCTGACCCCGGACGGGACCATCGGCCAGACCATCGCGTCCCGGTGCACGACGAAGTCGATGATGACGGGGACATCGTTGATCTCCATCGCCTTCTTGATCGTCGCGTCGACGTCTTCCGGCGTCTCGCAGCGCAGGCCGACGCAACCGTAGGCCTCCGCCAGCTTGACGAAGTCGGGGATCCGGCTGCCGACCGAGGTGTGCAGGTCGGTGTTGGAGTATCGCCCGTCGTAGAACAGGTTCTGCCACTGCCGGACCATGCCCAGGCTGGAGTTGTTGATGACGGCGACCTTGATCGGGATCTGGTTGATCACGCAGGTGGCCAGTTCCTGATTGGTCATCTGGAAACAGCCGTCGCCGTCGATGGCCCAGACCACGGTGTCCGGGAGGCCGGCCTTGGCCCCCATCGCCGCGGGCACGGCGAAGCCCATCGTTCCCGCACCGCCGGAGTTGATCCAGGTGTGCGGGTTCTCGTACTTGATGAACTGCGAGGCCCACATCTGGTGCTGGCCGACACCGGCCACGTAGATCGATTCCGGGCCGGAGATCTCGCCGATCCGGGCGATCACGTGCTGGGGTGAGACCTCGCCCTCCGGCGCCGGGGCGTGCCCCAGCGGGAAGGCCTCGCGCCAGCCGTCCAGCTGCGACCACCAGGCGGTCAGGTCGGCCCGGTGGCCGGCCTTGTGCTCCGCCTCGACGGCCAGCGTCAGCTCGGCGATGACCTCCTTGGCGTCACCCACGATGGGCACGTCGGCCAGCCGGTTCTTGCCGATCTCGGCCGGGTCGATGTCCGCGTGCACGACCTTGGCGTGCGGGGCGAACGAGTCCAGGTTGCCGGTGACCCGGTCGTCGAAACGCGCGCCCAGGCTGACGATCAGGTCAGCCTTCTGCAACGCGGTGACGGCGGCGACGGTGCCGTGCATACCCGGCATGCCCAGGTTCTGCTGGTGCGAGTCGGGCAGCGCGCCCAGTGCCATCAGGGTGGTGACGACGGGGGCGCCGGACTCCTCGGTGAGCCGGCGCAGCTCCTCGCTGGCGTGTGCCTTGAGCACACCACCACCGACGTAGAGCACCGGGCGGGTCGAGGAGGTGAGCAGCCGGGCGGCTTCCCGGATCTGCTTGTTGTGGGGCCGGGTGACGGCCCGGTAGCCGGGCAGGTCGAGCTTCGGCGGCCAGGAGAAGGTGGTCTGCGCCTGGAGGATGTCCTTGGGCACGTCCACCAGCACCGGGCCGGGCCGGCCGGTACCCGCGATGTGGAACGCCTCGGCCACCGCGCGCGGGATGTCCGCGGCGTCGGTGATCAGCATGTTGTGCTTGGTGATCGGCATGGTGATGCCGACGATGTCCGCCTCCTGGAACCCGTCGGTCCCGATCAGCTTGCTGTTGACCTGGCCGGTGATGGCCACCATCGGGATCGAGTCCATGTAGGCGTCCGCGATGGCCGTGACCAGGTTGGTCGCGCCCGGTCCGGAGGTGGCCATGCAGACCCCGACCTTGCCGGTGGCCTGGGCGTAACCCTCCGCCGCGTGCCCGGCGCCCTGCTCGTGGCGCACCAGGATGTGGCGGATCTTCGTGGAGTCCATCAACGGGTCGTAGAGCGGAAGGATCGCCCCACCCGGTAGCCCGAAAACCGTCTCTACGCCGACCGACTCCAGCGAGCGGACGAGGCTCTGGGCCCCGGTCATCGGCTCGGCGACGACCGGGGTGGCGGTGGCGCGGGGTGCGCCGGAGGGCTCGGTGTGGGACTGGCCGGGCATCAGGGGGTTCCTTCGCTCGTCGGATCACTGTCATGCATCGGACTGCTCGATGCCGGCAGGTGAACTGCGTACAACTGTCGGCAGGGACGAAAAGACCCCTCGGCCCAATGGGCACAAGGGGTCGCGCGCTCGCGGGTCTTCATGACCTCAGCGGGCGCGCCGTCCAAGTACGAGAGTCTTACGCACGCTCACACGTTGCCTCCGGATGACGGGGATGTCAATCGGGACGCGATTGGTCTCACTGACTGAGATGGCCCGCCCGCCCCTCGGGCAGCAGACCAGGTGCGGCGGAATCGGGCAGATCGATCGCTCCTGACCCGGCACCCTTTTCCGGTAGTTCCCCGGGCCCCGTCGGGTCTTCGAGGTCGATCGGGCCGGACTCCAGCAGGCGCCGCAGTTCGGAGGCCGGCAGGGCCTTCGAGAGGGCGAACCCCTGGCCCGCCTGCACCCCGAGGTCACGCAGGGCCCGCGCGGTCGCCAGGTCTTCCATGCCCTCGGCCACCACGGCCAGGTCGAGTCCCCGGGCCATCGCGACGACGGCCTCCAGCAGGGCGGCCGCCCGCGGGTCGGTGCCCAGCCCGGCCAGCAGCGAGCGGTCGATCTTGACCATGCTGACCGGCATCCGGCGCAGGTACGACAGCGAGGAGTAGCCGGTGCCGAAGTCGTCGATGGCCAGGCGGATACCGGCGTCGCGCAGCGCCTGCAGAGCCTGCGGCGCCGGGCCGGAGTGCTCGACCAGCTGGCTCTCGGTCAGCTCGAGCACCAGCTGCGACGGGGGCAGACCGGTGGCCTCGAGCATGCCGGTGACCAGTTCCACGAAGGCCGGCGAGACCAGCTGGGCCACGGACATGTTGACGCTGACCGAGATCCCATAGCCCTGCCGGGCCCAGCCCGCGGCCTGGGTGACCGCCTGGCGCAGCACCCACTCGCCCAGCTCGGTGATCGCGCCGGTGTCCTCGGCCACCTCGACCAGCTCGGCCGGGCTGACCAGGCCGGCCAGACTGTGCTCGACGCCTTCCTGATCGGCTTGATCGGCCTGATCGGCCTGATCGGCCTGATCGGCTTGATCGGCTTGATCGGCTTGATCGGCGGGCAGGCGCAACAGCGCCTCGACACCCTGCACCCGGCCGTCCGAGAGCCGCACGATCGGCTGGTAGGCCACGGCGAGACGACCGCGTTCCAGGGCCTCGCGCAGACCGAGCGCCAGGTCGACCCGTCGGCGCACCCGGGCGTCCAGCTCGGGCTGCCAGAGTTCGTAGCGGGCCCGGCCGTCCGACTTGGCCGCGTACATCGCCAGGTCGGCCCGATGCACCAGGGTCGAGGCCGAGACGTCGTGACGGCCGTCGCAGTGCGCCACGCCGACGCTGAGACCCAGTTGCACGGTGCGCCCGACCACCCGGAACGGCGGGGCCACGGCCTCCACCAGACGCTGCGCGGCGGTGGCGGCCGTGTCCGGCCCGAGGCCCTCCAGCGCCAGGATGAACTCGTCGCCCCCGACCCGGGAGATGATCCGCCGCCGGGCGTCCACTCCCCCGGCCACCGCGTCCAGCCGGGCCGCGACATCGACCAGCACCCGGTCACCGGCGGCGTGGCCGAACCGGTCGTTCACCGCCTTGAAACCGTCCAGATCGGCGTAGAGCACGGCGATCTCGCCCTCGTCGGAGGCGTCCAGCCAGGTGCTCACCTCGTCCAGCAGATGGCTGCGGTTGGCCAGGCCGGTCATCTGGTCGAACCGGGCCAGGCGTTCCAGCCGCTGTCGCAGCTCCACCGAGTCGGTGACGTCGTTGAGGTTCGCCACCGCACCACCGTCCACGGCCCGCAGCCGCAGTTGGGCGGTGCCGGTGGCGGGCGCGGCCAGGCGCACCTCGATCTGTGCGGAGTCCCGGTGCCCCCGCGTCACCTCCAGCACCGCCTCACGCACCCGGCGCTGGTCCTCGGTGCGGGCGAGCTCCTCGAAGGGGCGATGAGCAATGGACGCGGGTGGCCGGTGCAGGAGGCGGGTGGCAGCGGCGTTCACGGCGACGATGCGGCCATTGGTGTCCAGCCGCAGCAGCAGGTCGCTGGTGTTCTCGACCAGGGCGCCCAGCTGCCGGCGGGCCTCCACCTGCCCCCGCAGCAGCTCGTCCTGCTCCAGTAGCAGGAACGTCTGCCAGACCGTGAAGGCCACGCCCAGGCAACCCAGGCCGAAGAGCGGGATCGGGCCGGTGCCGCTCGTGGCGGCCTGGATCACGGCGCCGGACGTGGCGGCCAGGGCGACGCTGTAGGGCACCACCCGCCCTCGGCGGCGGGGCAGGAAATGGACGTCGTCGGCGGACTTCTCGTGCCGGGCAGGGGTGGGCGAACCGCGGAACCGGGCCAGCCGGACGCTGTAGAGCACCAGCAGCCCGCACGAGACCAGCACGACCGGCACCAGTCCGGCGTCGGACACGTGTGGCCACTGCGGGATGGCGGCACCGGTGATGCGGGTGCCCCGCAGCAGGTCGGCGGCGAGCACGCCGGTCAGGGCGGTGACCAGCAGACCCCACGACCGGCCCGGGGTGCGGTTGCCCTCCGGCCCGACGTAGCCGATCAACCCGGCCCGAGACGTCAATGACGAGGTGCGGGTGGGCAGCCGCAGGATCGTCAGCAGCGCGATCAGGTCGAGCACGGCGGGCAGGAGCGAGAACGCGGTGCTGGACGGGAGCCGCAGCGGCGCGTCGACGGCCAGCCAGACCAGTGTCGCCGCGCTGAACGCCAGCACCGCGGCCTCGGCGACCCCGATGCCGGGCCGGCGCACCGGCACGATCCGGTCGGCCGTGCCGGCGGTCGCGGTGAGCAGTCCGCCGGCCGCGATGACCATGAGGAAGTCGGCGATCTGCCCGGCCGCCAGGGAGGCCGAGGGATCGAGCAGCCGCGCGGCCCCGGAGGCGAGCGCCCAGCACAGACCCCCGATCGCGATCGTCGGGGTGAGCAGGCCGGGCCGGCGACGCAGAGTACGCACGAAGGCATGCGTCCAGGCGGCCCCGGCAGCCACGGCCGCGGCCGCCATCAGCATCGCGGGCACCACGGTGACGACAGTATCCGGGCACCCGGCGCCGTAAGCGCCGAAATGCCACGAACGCAGTCAGTCTCAACTGTCAGTGATCACGCGGTTTTTCCGGGTGATCAGGGGCGAGCGAGGGATCCCCAGACCCCCTCCGTGATCATGCAGAACCTCCCCAGAGTTCTAGAACTCTCGCGCGTGGAGTTCTAGAACGCCGGGGAGGTTTTGCATGATCACGACAAGGTTTTGCTGGATCAGCCCGTGACTCGCTCGGTGCTGGCCCGGCGGGGTTGTGGGACCGCGAGCATGGGCGGGGCGGGGCTGACGAAGGGGTCGCTGGCCCGTAGTTCCTCGATCGGGCGGGGTGGGGAGAACAGGAAGCCCTGGGCCAGGCGGCATCCGTACTCCAGCAGGAGCTCGGCCTGACGCCGGGTCTCGACGCCCTCGGCGATCACCTCGAGGCCGAGCTCCGCGGCCAGACCGAGCATGGAACGCACCAGCACGTCGTCCTCGGCCTGCTGCCCCAGTCCCCAGACGAACTTGCGGTCGATCTTGAGGATGTCGACGGGCAGCCGGGACAGGTACTGCAGCGACGAGAAACCGGTGCCGAAGTCGTCGATCGCCACGTGCACGCCCTCGGAGCGCAGCATGTCCAGGCGGGAGGCGGTGCGGCCCAGGTCCTGGATCGCGGCCTGCTCGGTGATCTCCAGGGTCAGCCGGCCGGGGGCGACACCGCTGTCGGCGAGCGCCTGCATGGTGACGTCGTAGAAGTCGGTGCCGACCAGCTGCGCGGCCGACACGTTCACCGCCATGCCGAGCTTCGGGTCGCGCCAGCCGGACAGCTGGCGCAGCGACTCCCGCAGCACCCAGGCACCCATCGGCACGATCAGGCCGCTCTCCTCGGCCACCGGCAGGAACTGCGCCGGTGACCAGGTCTCGGCGCCGACCGGCCAGCGCACCAGGGCCTCGAAGCCCTCCCACTGCCGGGTGTGCAGATCGACGACCGGCTGCAGGTAGATCGCCAGGCTCTCGTCCCGCACCGCCGTCTCCAGGTCTCCGCGCAGCCGGTGGTGCTCCATCACGCGCTCGGACATCCACGGCTCGAAATCCACCACCCCGGCGCCACCGCGCTGCTTGGCCCGGTACATCGCCAGGTCGGCGTCGCGCAGCACCTCCCGCGCGGTGCGGGTCACCACCGGGTCGGCCACCACCAGACCGAGGCTCGCCGACACCGAGGGCCGCCCGTGCGCGGTCTCGTCGAACCCGTTGAAGGCGGTGATCACTGCCTCGGCCGCGGCCTTGGCCTCGTCCGGGTCGGCGGAGGCGGGCATCACCGCGAACTCGTCACCGCCCAGCCGGGCCACCGAGTCACCCGGGCCGGCCGCCTGTCGCAGGCACTCGGCCGCGCGGTGCAGCAGCCGGTCGCCCTCGGCGTGGCCCATGGTGTCGTTGACCTCCTTGAAGTTGTCGAGGTCGATGAACATCACGGCGGCGTGCTGACCCGAGGCGAGCCGGGCGTTGACCGCCTCGAGGAACGCCGTGCGGTTGAGAAGGCCGGTAAGAGCGTCGGTCTGGGCGGCGTCCACCAATTCGGTCTGCATCCGCACCCGGTCGGAGACGTCCCGCCCGACCAGCACCGCGCCGCCGTCCTCGCGGGGCGTGATGGCCCACTCGATCACCCGCCAGCGTGACTCGTTCGCCGCCCACATGTTGCCGACCAGACCGGCCGTGCGCGGTTCCTTCTTCGTCTCGGGTTCCGGCGGCATCCCCGGGACGACCGGCAGGAAACGGGTCTCCACGCGCTGCTCGCCCCGGCGCCACTGCGGTGCTCCGGCCACGACGCGGGACATCTTCTGGTCGTCCTCGTGCAGGTAGTCCATCAGGGTGGTGCCGACGAGCTGGTCCGGACGCATACCCAGTACCCGGGCCGAGGCCGGGTTGGCGAACTCGATCACCCCGAAGTCGTCGACCTGGACAATCACGTCCTGGGTGTTCTCCAGCAGTTCCTCGTAGAGCTGGCTGCGGGCGGTCAGGTCCTGCCAGAGTTCCTCGGTGCGCCGGGACTGGTTGACCAGGGCGGCGCAGGCGGCCACCGAAGTGCCGGCCAGCACCATGCCGACGACGGGGTCGGTGCCGACCGGGACGAAGATGAGGATCACGGCCAGCGGGACCGGCAGCTGCCACAGGCGCAGCGTGCGGGGGCGCGGGTCGAGCGCGAGACGGCCGTAGACGCGGCCGTTCTCCATCCGGGTGGTCAGGGCCAGCAGCAGCCAGGCCGCACCCCAGAACGGCACGGCCAGTTCGGTCCGGGTGGCCAGACCGACCAGGTCACCGGTCAGCGACACGGCCCCCGAGCCGATGGCCATCAACGATCCGCGGCGGTCGGTGGGCAGGGTGCGCAGGGCCACCCCGGTGGCCATGCCCACCAGCAGCATCAGCGGGAAGATCCAGAACAGTGTGGGGACGACGTGCTCACGCACGCCGATGACGTTCTGGTGGTAGGCGGCGATCCAGACCACCCCGACCAGGTTGGCGATCACCAGCCAGCCGTCGGCCAGCATCGCGGCGTAGTCGCGCCCGGTCAGGCGGGAGGCCGGGTTGCTGACCGTGCCGAACAGGAACAGCACCAGGACCAGGGGCCGTAACAGGCACCAGAACCAGACGTCCGGCAGCCCTTGGAGAACGGCGATCGAGGCGCCGCCCCAGATCAGGATCCCGAGTCCCGACAGCACGGTGCCACGCCGGTAGGCCGGCTCGCGCGCGGCGGCCGCGAAGGCCACGCTCGCGGCCGCCACGGCCGTAGCTCCCGTCGCGATCAGTGCAATCAGCATGAGTCCACCCGTGCACCACTTTCACCGTCGACCCTGGTCAGGCCGCTCTCACCCCATCGGCGGCGGAAGGGCGACGGTTGAGCGGTAAGAGCGGTCAGCCCAGCACGGCCCCCTGGGAGGCGGAGCCGACCAGCTTGACGTACTTCGCCAGCACGCCCCGGGTGAAATGGTGCGGTACCGGAATGAAATCCTGCATTCGGGAGGCGATCTCCTCGGCCGGCACGAGCAGGTCGAGGGTGCTGTCCGCGACGTTCAGCCGGATCCGGTCGCCGTCCCGCACGGCCGCGATCGGACCGGAGTCCACGGCCTCCGGGGTCACGTGCCCGACGCACAGCCCGGTGGTGCCGCCCGAGAACCGGCCGTCGGTCAGGAGCAGTACGTCCTTGCCCAGACCGGCGCCCTTGATCGCCCCGGTGATGGCCAGCATCTCGCGCATCCCGGGCCCGCCCTTGGGCCCCTCGAAACGGATCACCACCACGTCGCCCGCCGTGATCGTCCCGTTCTCCAGCGCGTCCAGGGCCGCCCGCTCCCGCTCGAACACCCGCGCGGTGCCCTCGAACACGTCGCTGTCGAACCCCGCGCTCTTCACCACCGCGCCCTCGGGGGCCAGGGAGCCGTGCAGCACGGTGATACCACCGGTGCGGTGGATCGGCTCGGACAGCGCCCGCACCACCTTGCCGTCCAGATCGGGCGGATTGATGCCGGCCAGGTTCTCGGCCATCGTCGCGCCGGTCACGGTCATCACGTCGCCGTGCATCAGCCCGGCGTCGAGGAGGGCCTTCATCACGACCGGCACACCGCCCACCCGGTCGACGTCGAACATCACGTACCGCCCGAAGGGCTTCACATCGGCCAGATGCGGCACCCGGGCCCCGACCCGGGCGAAATCGTCCAGCGTGAGCTCCACCTCGGCCTCGTGCGCAATCGCGAGCAGGTGCAGCACGGCGTTCGTCGAGCCGCCGAACGCCATCACCACGGCGATCGCGTTCTCGAACGCCTCCTTGGTCAGGATGTCGCGCGCCGTGATGCCGCGGCGCAGCAGGTTGATCACGGCCTCGCCGGAGCGCCGGGCGAACCCGTCGCGGCGCCGGTCGGTGGCCGGGGGCGCGGCCGAGCCGGGCAGGGACATGCCCAGCGCCTCGGCCGCACTCGCCATCGTGTTGGCCGTGTACATCCCGCCGCAGGCACCCTCGCCCGGGCAGATGGCGCGTTCCAGGATGTCCAGGTCCTCGCGGCTCATCAGACCCCGGGCGCACGCTCCGACCCCCTCGAAGGCGTCGATCAGCGTGACGTCCTTCTCCGTACCGTCGGTGAATGTCGCCTTGCCCGGCAGGATCGACCCGGCGTAGAGGAACACCGACGCCAGGTCCAGCCGGGCGGCGGCCATCAGCATCCCGGGCAGCGACTTGTCGCACCCGGCCAGCAGCACGCTGGCGTCGAGACGCTCGGCCTGCATGACGGTCTCGACGCTGTCGGCGATCACCTCCCGCGAGACCAGCGAGAAGTGCATCCCCTCGTGCCCCATCGAGATGCCGTCACTGACGCTGATGGTGCCGAACTCCAGCGGGTATCCCCCACCGGCGTGCACACCGTCTTTCACCGCCTTCGCCAGCCGGTCCAGGCTGAGATTGCACGGCGTGATCTCGTTCCACGAACTCGCCACCCCGATCTGTGGTTTCGCGAAGTCGTCGTCGCCCATACCGACCGCACGGAGCATCCCGCGCGAGGCCGTGGCCTCGATCCCGTCGGTCACCTGCCGGCTGCGTGGCTTGATGTCGTGCTCACTGTTGCGCGTGTGCTGGGTCACGTCGGGCGACTTTACGCCGCAGGTGCGGATGGGCTCCCCCCTCCGGAGCCCATCCGCACCCGCGTCCGCGAAATCGCTGTCCGAAAGCGGTCAGAAACCGGCCAGACCGTCCTCGATCTCCGGTAGCTGCCAGTACCCCATCACGTCGGGCGACTCCAGCGTCTGTTCACCGAACTCCTGGTCGGGCTGCTCCGCCGGTGCCAGCACCTTCTGCGACCCGAGTTCCTGCCCCTGGCCGTCGAGGAACCGCACGGAGGTGATGTCGGTGCGGTCGATCGTGGCCAGGGTGTCCACGGCCTGCCCCTCGATCGTCCCGCCGTTCTTCGTGCTCCACTCCACCGACTCGGTGCCGGCCGGCCCCACCGCCGCGGTGCGCTTCGCCTTCGCCCCGCCCTCGCCCAGACGCCACGCGATCGAGACGTCGTCCGGATCACCGGCCGGCAGGATCCGGGCCGTGTCGAGCCACGACAGCCCGGCCGAGCCGTCGTTCGAGGTATCCGCCTCCACCTGCCCGGCCGAGACCACCCGGGCTCCGCCCGGCAGGGTGAGCACCCCGACGACCACCCGGTTCGGGCCGGTGGCGGTCAGTCCGCCCGGCTCGGCCAGCAGCAGCTGCCACTCCCCCTGATCGGGCGTCTGCCGTACCGCGTACCAGGTGTACAGCGCCATCGTGTTCACGATCTCGGCCACCCGGCTCTGATCACCTCGGACCGATTCAACGTTCACCGGCGGGGCGTCCACGGCATCTACGCTCCCGATCGTGAAGTCCTGGTAACCGTCGGAAAGGGCGTACTCCTCACCACTTCTCAAAATGGAGGGGATGACGACCGCGTAGTGCCCCGTCTGGTCGAAGGCGGCGGTGGCGGCCCCACCGTCGAACTCGAGCAGGCTGGTGTGCTGCGTGACCTTGCCCTGTGCATCGATGGTCGGCGGCCGCTGCACCTGCACCGTCGGCACGTCACCGGTGGCCAGCACGTAGACCGCGGCCGAGTTCGGGTCGACGTCCGAGCCATCGGGGAGCATCTCCGGATAGACCAGACCCTGCTGAAGGCTGCCCATTTCCTCGATCGACCCGCCGCCCTCCCCCGGTTCCATGTCTTCCGCAGCGGCACCGCGCGGTCCGACGAACTCGGCCATCTGGGTGCCGTCGTTCGACTCCCAGTCGGCCGTGACCACCGCGACCCGGTACTCGCCGATGTCGGACGCGAAGAGCACCTTGACGTTCTTGCCCGGCGTCTGGAGCGGCTCGCCGGTCGCGTCCGGACTCGCCACGTCGCTGTAGGCGGCGAACTCCCGCAGGTCGGACAACCAGTCGTCATCGTCCCGCAGGGACCCCTGGGTCTTGTCCCACTCCTCGAACGAGGGAGCGGCCGGCTGCGGCTGTCCCTGGTTGGAGACCTGGAACAGCTTGCCCTGCAACACGAAAAGGGTGACCACGGCCATCGCCGCCGCGCCCGCCACCAGGGCGACACGTCGCCGGCGACGGTTGCGCGACCGCTTCACGAACGCCTGGATGTTCTCCCACGGCGGGGTCTGGTCGGGCTGCGCGGCGAGCGCCCGGTCGACCTCGTCGAACACAGCCTTCACCTCGGTGACCAGCCGGTCGTCGGTGTTCCTCATCGGATGACCTCCCCACCGGTGTTCTGGAGCAGACCGCGAACCCCGGGGTGTTCCCGCAGGTGAGCGACCGCCTTGGACAGTTGTGACTTCACCGCTCCGGACGAGATGCCCAGCATCCGCGCGGTCTCCTCGACCGAGCGGTCCTCCCACAGACGCAGCACCACGACCGTTCGCTGACGCGGGGGCAGGTCGCTCAGGGCCGACCAGAGCCCGGACCGCAGGGCGTGACTCTCCGCGTGGTCACCGGGTGCGGCCGGGGAGACCAGCAGGTCGTCGAGCGAGGTCTCCGGCAGCGAGCGCTTACGGTGACGGGACGCCGCGGTGTTCGCGATCGCGGCCCGCACGTAGCTCTCCGGCGAGTCGTTCTGAATCTTTCCCCAGCGCCGCCAGCACTTCTCCAGCGCGGCCTGCACCACGTCCTCGGCGAGCTGATGGTCGCCGGTGAGCAGGAACGCGTACCGCTGCAGGGCCCCCCAGCGGGCAGCGACGAACCGGCGGAACCCGATCTCGGCCGGTTCGTCGTCCAGTTCCCGGCTCCGGGAGCCCTTCTCGAGGAAGGACTCCTGACGATGACCGGGTGACTCCGCCGGTCGGGACAGCATGCGCCAGAAGCGCAGTGCCGGTAACAAGGCGATCACGTGGACTCCCCCACAGGACGAACAACGACGAACGACGCGGACAGCAACCAGGACGCCGGCGACCGGCCCTCAGGTTTCCTGCTTCGGCAGGTTTTTTCGTTCCGGACGAGTGACGCGGAACACCTCCGGGTTCCGTCCGGTCGTGCCAGACTTCCCGGTCATGTCTGCGCCCGTATTCGTCGCCTGCTCCCACGGCACCCGGTCCCCGGCCGGGCGGGAGGTGATCGACCAGTTCCGCGCCGACCTGGCCCGGGCCCGCCCCGGGCTGCGGATCGAGGCTGCGCACGTGGATGTGCAGGAACCGTTCGTCGCCGACGTGGTGGACCGGCTGAAGGCCGAGGGCCTGTCCCTGGTCGTGGTGCCGCTGCTGCTCTCCACCGGCTTCCACGTGAAGACGGACATCGGCAACGCCGTGGCCTCCGCGCCGGGCCGGGCCCGGGCCGCGGATCCGCTCGGTCCCGACACCCGCCTGCTGGAGGTGCTGCACGACCGGCTGGCCGGGGCCGGGGCCGCGCCGGGGGACGCGATCGTGCTGGCCGCCGCAGGTTCCAGCGATCCGGCCGCGTCCAGAGCCGTGGAGGAGATGGCGGCCGCCCTGTCGCGCTCGCGGGACGGAGCCGTGGTCGTGCCGGCCTACGCCGCCGCCGGCACCCCCACCGTGGCCGACGCCGTCGCCCGGCTGCGCGAGGAACATCCCGGTACGCCCGTCACGATCGCCGGTTACCTGCTGGCTCCCGGGCAGTTCGTCAGCAAGCTCGCCACGGCCGGCGCCGACCGCGTCACTGCCCCGATGGCGCCCCATCCCGTGCTGACCGAACTGGCCCTGAACAGGTACGACGCGGCAGTGGCCGAGCTGGCCGAGCTGACGGGGGTGTGACGGCTCGCACTTCCCCGGTTTTTCCAGCAGTATCGGACGGGTGAAGACGTCACACACGATCGCGGCCGGATCACTCGTCGTCATGGCTCTGTCCGGTTGCTCGTCGGCCTCGGACGGTTCTGGCGGCTCGGGTCAGGTGAGCGTCGGGGCGAGCGACGAGCAGACCACCCCGGCCACCCCGGGGGGTGAGCCGAGCGACACAGGCGCCACCACGTCCACCATCAAGGTACCCAAGGCGACCCTGGGCAAGACCCTCGCGACGAAGCTCGACGTGCCCTGGGGTGTGACCTTCCTGGCCGACGGCTCGGCGCTGGTGTCGGAACGGCCCAGCGGCGACATCGTGCGCATCACCCCGAAGGGCAAGAAGTCGACGGTCGGCACCGTGCCCGGGGTGAGTGACGACGGCGAGGGCGGACTGCTCGGGCTGGCCCTGAAGCCGGGTGCCCGACCGACGAAGGCCAAGCCGGTGAACGTGTGGGCCTACGTGCACAGCACGCAGGGCGACAACCGGGTGGTACGGATGAGCTACGACGGCAACTCGCTGGGCAAACCCAAGGCCGTGCTCACCGGGATTCCCGCGTCGAGCATCCACAACGGCGGAGAGATCACCTTCGGCCCGGACGGAAAGCTCTGGATCGGTACCGGTGACGGCGCGAACACCAGCAACGCCCAGAACAAGAAGAGCCTGGGCGGCAAGATCCTCCGCATCAACAGCGACGGTTCGGCGCCGAAAGACAACCCGTATCCGGGTTCTCCGGTCTACTCGCTGGGCCATCGCAACGTGCAGGGCATCGCCTTCGACTCGAAGAAGCACCCCTGGGCCGCCGAGTTCGGGCAGGACACCTGGGACGAGCTGAACCGCATCCTGCCCGGCAAGAATTACGGCTGGCCGGTGGTGGAGGGCAAGAAGAAGCGCGAGGGCTACGTCGCACCCAAGGTGCAGTGGCACACCGAGAATGCCTCTCCCAGTGGTCTGGCGATTGTGGACGACGTGGCTTACCTGGGTGCGCTGCGGGGTGAGCGGCTGTGGGCCGTGCCCCTGCAGAACAAGACCGCGGGCACTCCGAAGAGCCTCTTCCACCAGCGTTTCGGCCGGATCCGCAACGTCGCCGCGACCCCCGCCGGCGACCACCTGTGGATCACCACGTCGAACACCGACGGACGCGGCGAGCCGGGGAAGACCGACGACCGGGTGCTGCGGATCGACCTCGGGTAACTCCTACATCAGCACGCTCTCGATCTGACGGTCGAACGGCTGGCGCACCAGCCCCGGAACCAGCGCGGGAGGCAGCCGGTCGGCGCCGCCGCGACGCTGCCCGACGGTGCTGCGGACCAGGTCGGTGAGGTTCTCGGGCGGTTCGTAGATGAACCGCAGCGGAGTCTGCATCACCGCGTCGTACAGCTTCAGCGACAACCAGATCGCCGGCACCGTCAGGGCGAACGGCAGGATCCAGGTCAGGCCCGGCACCGCGCCCATGATCGGGTGGAGAACCGCCACCAGCAGCACGATCACCGAGGTGTGGGTCAGGTAGATCGGGATCGTGCGGGCGCCGAGATAGCTGAGCAGCTGCACATTCTGCAGCAGCACGGCCGCTCCGACTCCCGCCACCAGACCGAGCAGGTGCACGATCACCCCGACCACCGGCAGCCCGTCCAGACCGGTGACGTGGATCAGCGTGGAGATCAGCAGCCAGCCCCCGACCGATCCCAGGGCGACCTTCGGGGTGAAGCGTTCGGCCAGCATCTGCAGCAACTGGCTGTAGTAGCAGCCGATCAGGAAGAACAGGTAGTAGCTCGGCGTACCGCTCCAGCCCAGGTTGATCGCGGGGATCAGGTCGGAGAACGTCAGCGCCCCCATCAGCGCGCCCACCGCCAGCTGGGGCGCCAGCGGGAAACGGGAGCACAGCCGGGCCACCACGAAGAAGATGGCCAGCGCCCAGACGAACCAGAGTTCGAACGCCGGGCGGGCCGGGGACAGGGCCAGCGACGTCAGCAGGCTCGCCGGGCCCGGCGACGCACCCGTGAACGTCGACGCGACCACCGACTGCACGGTGCTCACGACCTGCCACAGCAGATATACCCAGACCAGCGACAAGACCTTCTGCGACAGCAGTTCCGACCAGGACGCGTACAGCCACCGGGTCGCGAGGAGGCCCGCGCTCAGGAAGAACAGCGGTGTCCACACGGTGCTGACGATCTGGTTGAGGTCGTTCAGCAGTGGCATGGTGCTCGCCGACTGCTGTACCCATCCGGCCGCGTGCAGGAACACGACCAGCACGATCGCCAGGCCGCGCGCCGAGTCGACCCAGACCGGACCCGGCCGGCCTCCCGGCCGGTTGTTCGCACCCGGTGGGTACTGTGCGGGTCGGGATCCGGCCGATGGTGGACGTCCTGGTTGCCCCGGCCGGTTGCCGTACGGCGCGCTCTGGTTCAGTGAGCCCTGGTTCGGGGAGCCCTGGTTCGGAGCGTGGGCGTTCGGCGAGTAGGTGTTCGGCGAGTAGGTGTTCGGCGAGTAGGTGTTCGGCGAGTAGGTGTTCGGGGGTCGGGGCGGGCCGGGCTGCCGGGGCTGGAAGAGGTTCGCGGGAGTGGCCGGGCGCGCCAGGTCTTTCAGCCAGATGGCGTCGGACGCGTCGCGAACCTGTTCGTCGTGGACACGTTCCTCCCGCTGCTGGCGGTTGTGGCCACGCGGACCACGCCCGGCACCCAGCCGGGGAGCACGGTTCTGTCCACCCGGTGACCGTGACCCGGCCCGGAACTCGTCGGGCATCGGGCCGCGCTGATCCGGTGACCGGTCCTCGGTCTCGTCGCGGTCCCCGTAACCAGCGCTCTCCTCGCTCTCCTCGCCGGCGGCCCCGTCTCGGTAACGGGTCTCGTCTCCGTCACCAGCCCCATCTGGGTAACCGGCCTGGTTGCCGTAGCCGGCCTGATTCCCATGACCGGTCTGGTCGCCATGACCTGCCGGGTCGTCATAGTTGGCCCGGTCGTCATAGTTGGCAGACGGCCTGTTATCGACCGGCTTTTCGGAGCCCGGTCCTCTGTGACCGGCCGGGGCGGGAGAGGCGTTGCGACGGCCGGGGATCGGCAGGTCCTGGGTCCAGAACGCCTGCGGGTCACCCGTACCGACGCTTCCCTGAACGTTCCGGAATCCGGGCGGGGTTGCGGGAGACCCCGGAGCCCGCCCCCGGAGATCGCCGCCCCGCGACTGCGTCCGTCCGTGCCGCAGAACCGTCGGGCCTTCGGTCCAGAACGCCTGGGGCGCTCCCGGATCCGATCCGGGAGCAGCGTCGGAACCGGAAGGGTTCCCGGGACCGAAATCCTCGTCCGGGCCAGACCTGGATGCCCGTGACCGCCGCCGGGCGCGACTGACATCCGGGGTGCCCGCAGACCCTGACCGCTGATCCGAGGACACCTCCTGAACATCCCCGCGGGCGTCGTCCGGCGACCAGAGCTCCTCGTGGGCCCACGCATCATCGTCGGCGGGGGCCTCTGCGAACGATCCAGATATTCCCGAGAACTGCTGCCCCGCAACGGAAGGCTCGGTTTCGGACAGGGACTCGGGCGCATCGGAACTCGCACCGGACGCGCCGAGGGCCCGCGGGCCCGCCCCCAGCATCCGTGAGCCCCCGTCACCCGCGTTCGGCAGACCGAAATCCGCGTCGGGCATGCGGGACACGAACCCCAGGGCGCCCGTGGCCGCGAGCCCCGGAGCTGAGGCCCCGCGCCGCCCACCGGCACCCGGCTCCGCGACGTCCGCGCCCAGCACCCGCACCTCGGACTCACTCAGACCCGAGCCACCCGAGCGTGCGCCCCTCGTCCGCATCCCTGATTCACCGGAAGCCGGCCGACCGAAGCCCGGATCCCGCCGCTCCAGACCGCTCCCGGCAGCACCCGACTCATCCATACCCACAGCACGCGGCCGGAGACCGGATTCACCCACGCCGGACGCACCGGATCCAGGACCACGCCTGCGCAGACCGCTTCCGTCGGCACCCGGCGCGTCGAAACCCACACCCCGCGGACGCACGCCGGACGCAACGTCGTTCTCGGCCTGACGACCGGGATCCTGCCGGCGCGAACCGTGTCCCCCGGACTCCCCGAAGCCGGCGTCAGACGTCCGCCCGCCGGGCTCGCCCGCGGCACCCGGCTGCCGTCTCGGTGAACCGAGGTCGTCGGCGACGGGCGGGCCGAACGGTTCCGCGCCGGATCGTGACCCCCGGCGTCCACTGCGTGTGCGCTCCGGGGGTGGGCCGCCCAGCGACCTGACGTCGAGCTCCGCGTATCCTCGGCCGCCGGGCTCCGGCCGGCTGCCCCCGGGGTCACCCGAGGCGAGGGGCCCTGGGTCGCCGGGGACCTCGTCCGTTGCTTGACCGCCGTAACCCTCGGTCACCCGCGGTGAATCGACATCAGCGCTCGGTGACCGGCTCTCGGAGGCCGGGCCGCCCGTCGTCACGCCGCGATCGCCGTGCACCCGTGCGCCGAAGTCGGCGTGCACTCCCGGATCTGTCTCGCGGGCACGTGACCGGGACGGACGTCGCTCTTCCGGCTCCCGGCCCTGCCACCAGGCATCGGCGGACGGCGCCTCGGGGGCCGTCGCTGGTGCCGGTGGTGGCGCGTCCTGGGCGCTGCGACGGGCCTCGGCCCGGCGGCGTTCGGCACGGGACAGGTACGGCTGGGACGCCGGTTCCGGTCGTGCTTCCGGCACGGGTTGCGGCACGGGCCGGGCCACCGTTGAGGACGCGGGGTCGGGCTGGGTGGAACGGGTTACGGCCTGAGGTGGCTGGGTCGCGTTCTGGCTGAACTCCGGCAGGTAGGTGTTCAGCGGACGGTGGCCGGCCCCGTCGGGGGAAGCGTTGTCCTGGAGGTAGATCTCACCGCTGCGCTCCCAGTTCGAGAGCAGCACGTCGAGCACCGGCATACCGTTGGGCGTGGTGATGGCCGCCGCCCGGCGGCCGGGCGGACGGGGACGGCCCGGACGTTCGGGAAGGGGTTCGGAGGCACCGAACTCCACCGGTTGTTCAGGCTCCTGAGGGGCCTGCGGCGAAGCGGCCTGCCCGGACGAGTGCCGTCCGGGACCGCGGCGGGAGGGGGCAGGCCGAGGATCGTGCAGGTCGGCCATCCGATGGCTCCTCGCCTTCCGTCGAGTACGGCCTCCCGACCGTCCCGGCAAGGCCTCGCCGACGGTATCGGTGTATCCGTTGCTCCCGGCCATCAAAGGGGCATCTTTACCGAATCGAGAAGATCGGAAGGTTTAGGGGTTGTTGCGGCCCAGACGATCGGTCATGGCGGCCAGATCACCGGCACTCATCGCGTGACCGTAGTGCAGTCCCTGGCCGAAGCCGACCCCCATGCGGCGCACCAGGTCGTCGACCTGGCTGGTCTCGACCCCCTCGACCACGACGCTCACGCCGACGGTGCGGCTCAGGTCGAGCACGGCGCGGGTGATGGCGCGCGATCGCGGTTCGGAGATCAGGCTGCTGGTCAGGGCCCGGTCGATCTTCAGGATGTCGGCGGGCAGGCGCTGCAGGTACCCCAGGGCCGAGTAGCCGGTGCCGAAATCGTCGATCGCGATGGTGAAACCGAGGGCGGCGAGGCGGTGCAGGGTCTGCGCGGCCTGACCCTCCTCCACGAGTACCTGCTCGGTGACCTCGATGACGAACTGCTCGCGGGGCGCGCCGTGGGCGGTGAGCGCTTCCTGCACCACCTGGTGGAAGCCGGGCACCCGCAACTGCACGGGCGACACGTTGCAGTTGATGCGCAGGCCGCGGTCGAACAGGCCTTCCTTCACGGCGCTGCTGAGCGTGGCCTCCATGATCTGCTCGCCGATGTCGACGACCAGCCCGGTCTGCTCGGCCACGGTGATGAACTCGTCCGGCCCGACCCGGCCGAGCTGCGGGTCGGTCCAGCGGGCCAGGGCCTCGGCGCTGGTGACCACCCCGCGACGCAGGTCGACGATGGGCTGGAACTGCACGGTGATCGCACGGGTCTCGACGGCGGTACGCAGCCGCTCCTCCACCCGCAGGCGGCGCTGCCGGATGCGGGCGACCGTGGAGTCGTACACCTCGACCCGGTTGCGGCCCGTGGCCTTGGCCACGCGCAGCGCCGCGCCCGAGGCCGAGAGCGCGCCGAGCGGGTCGACCACGGTCTGCACGGAGGGGTCCGGCTGTGCAGCCGCGTCGTCAGCATCGTCGGAGTCGTCAGCGAGGTCGGGGGCGTCAGGGTCGTCGGCCGGTGCGGTGACCGGGCTCAGGTTGCTCAGGTCGCTCGGGTCACTCGGGTCGCTGCCCCCGAGCGACGCCGCCCCCTCGATCCGGGCCTTGGCGTCGACGGCCGCGACCCCGATGCTGGCCGAGACCTCGACCCGGGTGACGCCCTCGACGTCGGCGGCCGACTGCCGCACGGCGGTGACGATGGTCTGACCGACCTGGGTACCGATCTCGATGCTGCCGGGCAGGAGCACGGCGAACTCGTCACCACCGATGCGGCTGACCAGTGCGTTGGGCGGTACCGCGGCGGCGAGGCGATGGGCCACGGCGACGAGCAGCTTGTCACCGGTGGCGTGGCCGAGCAGGTCGTTGACGTCTTTGAAGCCGTCCAGGTCGACGGTCAGCAGGCACCACGGCTCGCCCTGTTGCAGGCGTGCCATCTGGGCCTGCAACACGCGGCGGTTCGCCAGGCCGGTCAGTGGGTCGGCCGTGGCCTCCTCGTTCAGCCGGCGCAGCAGGGCCGAGCGGATGCGGGTGTTCAGCATCTCGCGGCCGCCGAACACGACCACCGCGATCATCACCAGGACCAGGGCGATCCGGTCGGTGTGGTCGTCCACCAGCAGCGCGGCCAGCGAGACGACCAGCAGCACCAGGCTGACGGTGGTCGTGATGATGACGCCGCGGGCGTCCGGGTCGACCGGGACGCGTAGCTCGTCGGCCGGCCGGGGCTCGTAATGCAGCAGTCCGTAGGCAATCACGGGCCAGGCCAGGCACCAGAGCAGCGACGCCCACCAGGGCCAGGGATCGGTTCCGGCCAGACCGGCACGCATCGTCACCAGGTCGCCGACCGTGTAGAGCCCGGCGCCGACCGCGGCGATGAACAGGTTGCGGTCGAGGTCACGCACGTAGGCGAGGGTGGCGAAGCAGATCACGGTGAGATCCGCGATCAGCACCAGCGCCGCCATCACGGCATCGGCGTCGAACGGCCGGTCGGTGAACACGTGGGCGAAGGCGAAGTGCCAGGCGGGCAGCGCCACCGTGACGCCGAGCAACACCGAGTCCAGGCCCAGGCGCCAGGCCGGGTGCCGGCCCGGCACGGCCCGGGGCACCGACAGCAGGCCCCACACGCCCAGCGGCGCGGCGACGAACGCGATGGAGTCGCCGATGGTCGGGAAACCGCGGTCGGACAGAGCATTGATGATCTGGCCGGTGCCCCAGAGGATCAGGGCGGCGCCGAGGATCTGCCGGTACCGAACGGGCTCACCGTCCGGGGAGCCCGCCCACGTTCCGTTCCAGGCCAGCAGGGAACCGCACAGCAGCGCGACCATGCCGGTCAGCCCGGTCGCCAGCGGCCGGGCGTCGGCACCCTGGGTGATGCCGGCCACGGTCAGGGCCGCCGCGCAGGCGACGGCCACGAGGACCACCGCCCCGTACGCGACGTCCCTGACCGTGGTGGTGGGGTGGGCGGTCACCGCGCCCCACAGCATCGATGTGGATATCGATGTGGATCAGGCATCCGGGGCGTCCACGGGCAGCCGCTCCAGAACGAGCTCGCGCACCCGGGCCGCGTCAGCCTTCCCCCGCATCTCCTTCATGACCGAACCGATCAGCGCGCCGGCCGCCTGCACCTTGCCCGCGCGGATCTTGTCGGCAACACCCGGGTTGGCCGCGATCGCCCGGTCGACGGCCTCGCCCAGCGCGCCGTCGTCGGAGACCAGGACCAGACCACGCTTCTCGACGACCTGCTCCGGGTCACCCTCGCCGGCCAACACACCCTCGAGCGCCTGCCGGGCCAGGGTGTCGGTGAGCTTGCCCGACTCGACCAGCGACTGCAGCTGCGCGATCTGCGCCGGCGTCACCGGCATCTCGGAGAGCTGCTTCTCCTCGAGGTTGGCCAGCCGGGACAGCTCACCCGTCCACCACTTACGGGCCGCCAGGGGCGAGGCACCGGCCGCGACCGTGGCCTCGACCAGCTCGACCGCTCCTGAGTTGTAGAGGTCGCGCATCTCCTTGTCGGAGAAGTTCCACTCCCCCTGCAGCCGGCGCCGGCGCAGGGCCGGGGGCTCGGGCAGGGTGCCGCGCAGCTCCTCCACCCACGCCGCGTCCGGTGCGATCGGCACCAGGTCGGGCTCGGGGAAGTAGCGGTAGTCCTCGGCGTCGGACTTCTCCCGGCCGGAGGTGGTGATGCCGGTGTCTTCGTGCCAGTGCCGGGTCTCCTGCAGGATCTTCCCGCCACCGGTGAGAACCGCCGCGTGCCGCGAGATCTCGTACTTCACCGCGCGCTCGACACTACGCAGCGAGTTGACGTTCTTGGTCTCGGTGCGGGTACCCAGCGGCACCGCGTCCTGCTGCTGGGGGTCTTCGGCCTTCGGCCGCAGCGAGGCGTTGACGTCGCAGCGCATCGAGCCCTGCTCCATCTTCACGTCGCTGACCTTCAGCGCCCGCAGCAGTTCACGCAGCGCGCTGACGTAGGCCTTGGCCACCTCGGGCGCGCGATCACCGGCGCCGGTGATCGGCTTGGTGACGATCTCGATCAGCGGGATACCGGCCCGGTTGTAGTCGACCAGCGAGTACTCGGCGCCCTGGATCCGGCCGGTGGCACCGCCGACGTGCAGCGACTTACCGGTGTCCTCCTCCATGTGGGCGCGCTCGATCTGCACCCGGAAGGTCTCGCCGTCTTCCAGCTCGACGTCGAGGTAACCCTCGAACGCGATCGGCTCGTCGTACTGCGAGGTCTGGAAGTTCTTCGGCATGTCCGGGTAGAAGTAGTTCTTCCGGGCGAACCGGCACCATTGCGCGATCGAGCAGTTCAGCGCCAGGCCGATCCGGATCGCCGACTCCAGGCCGATCTGGTTGAGCACCGGCAGCGCGCCGGGCAGGCCCAGGCAGACCGGGCACACCTGGGTGTTCGGCTCGGCGCCGAACTCGGTGGAGCAGCCGCAGAACATCTTCGTGTTCGTGTTCAGCTCGACGTGTACCTCGAGGCCGAGCACCGGGTCGAACGTCGCCAGGGCCTCGTCGTAGTCGAGCACCTCGGCGAACTGGCTGAGCGAGGTCATCGGATCGCCTCCAGGGTCTTGGCGTCGAGCACGGGGGCCTTGTCCAGGATCTGGCCGCCCCAGCTCTCGACCAGCAGGGACTCCAGCGCCGCGCCGACCCGGTAGAGCCGGTCGTCGGCCTGGGCCGGGGCCAGGAGCTGAATACCGGCAGGCAGCCCGTCTTCGTCGGCCAGGCCGGAGGGCAGCGACATGCCGGGGATCCCGGCCAGGTTGGCCGGGATGGTGGCCACGTCTTGCAGATACATCGACAGCGGGTCGTCGAGCTTGGCGCCCAGCGCGAACGCCGTGGTCGGCGCGGTCGGGCTGACCAGCACGTCGGCCTGGGCGAACGCGGCGGCGAAGTCACGCTGGATGAGCGTGCGCACCTTCTGCGCCGAACCGTAGTAGGCGTCGTAGTAACCGGACGAGAGCGCGTAGGTACCGAGGATGATGCGGCGCTTCACCTCGTCGCCGAAACCGGCGGCGCGGGTGGCGGCCATGACCTGCTCGGCGCTCGGTCCCTCCACGCCCTGCGGGCCGACGCGCAGGCCGTACCGCATGGCGTCGAACTTGGCCAGGTTGCTGCTGGCCTCGCTCGGCATGATCAGGTAGTACGCGGGCAGGGCCGCGGTGAAGCTCGGGCAGGAGACCTCTACGATCTCGGCGCCGGCCTTGGTCAGCAGCGCCAGCGACTCGTCGAAGCGGGCCAGCACACCGGCCTGGTAACCGCCCTCACCGCCGTGCAGTTCGCGGATGACGCCGATCTTCAGCCCGGCGATACCGTCTTTCGCGCCGGCGCGGGCAGCGGCCACGACATCCGGGTAACCGTCGGTGAGACTGGTCGAGTCGAGCGGGTCGTGCCCGGCCATCACCTCGTGCAACAGGGCCGCGTCGAGCACGGTGCGGGCGCACGGGCCACCCTGGTCGAGGCTGGAGGCCATGGCGATCAGGCCGTAGCGCGAGACCGCGCCGTAGGTCGGCTTCACGCCGACCGTGCCGGTGACGCTGGCGGGCTGCCGAATGGAGCCACCGGTGTCGGTACCGGTCGCCAGCGGCGCCTCGAAGGCGGCCAGCGCGGCGGCCGAGCCGCCCCCGGAACCACCCGGGATCCGGTTCAGGTCCCACGGGTTACGGGTCGGGCCGTAGGCCGAGTGCTCGGTGGAGGAGCCCATCGCGAACTCGTCCATGTTGGTCTTGCCGAGCATGACCAACCGGGACTCGCGCAGCTTGCGAACGACGGTCGCGTCGTACGGCGGCACCCAGCCCTCGAGCATCTTCGAGCCCGCCGTGGTGGGCAGGCCCTGCGTGGTCATCACGTCCTTGACCGCGATGGGCACCCCGGCCAGCGGGCCGAGGTTCTCACCGGCGGCGCGGGCGGCGTCGACGGCGGCCGCGTCGGCGAGCGCCGACTCGGTGGCGACGTGCAGGAACGAGTGGACGCCGGCGTCCACCTCGGTGATCCGGTCGAGGTGCGCCTGGGTCACCTCGACGGCGGAGACCTCACCGGAGGACAGCAGCTGTGCCAGGTCGGCGGCGGTGCGGCGGGTGAGCTCGCTCATCAGTCCTCCTCAAGAATGCGGGGCACACGGAAGCGCTGCTCCTGCTGTGCCGGGGCTCCCGCGAGTGCCTGCTCCGCGGACAGGCCGGGGCGCGGCACGTCCGGGCGGGTCACGTTGACGAGTGGCATGGGGTGCGACGTGGCGGGCACGTCGTCCCCGGCCACCTCACGGACCTGGGCGACGGCACCGAGGATCACGTCGAGCTGACCGGCCATCCGGTCCAGTTCGTCGGGACTCATCTCGATCCGGGCCAGTCCGGCGAGGTGGGCCACCTCATCGCGCGAGATGGCGGGCATGAGGAGCATCTCCCTTGCAGTCGGTGACAGTGCAACTACTTCAAAGAATTCGGGTGCATCAGACAACCTTCCTAGTGTCGTCCTACACCGGTGAACATCCTACGGTCACGATCACCCAGGCCATGCGCCGCTCGCCTGCGGCGGCTGTTTCATCTACGTAATCTGGTGGCCCCGGGTCCGGCTACGTCAGCCGGTCCCCGCCCGCCCTGCTTCCGGAGGTCGTCCCGTGTCCCAGGACGTGGATTCCACCAGCACCCCAGTGCCCACCGACGAGGGCACACCCGAGCTCGAGCCCTTCAACGCCGTCCGGCCCCGCGAGATGGACACCACCGCCGAAGCCGTCACCGCGCGGGCCCGTCATGTCTTCGGCAATCCCGACGCCGAGATCTGCATCGTCGAGTTCGGTGACTACGAGTGCCCGTACTGCGCCGGGGCGGCTCCCGCGCTGCACGAGCTGGTCGAGTCGTCGGACGGGCGGATCCGGCTGGTCTTCCAGAACTTCCCGCTCTTCGAGACCCATCCCTTCGCCCTCACCGCCGCCCTGGCCGCGGAGTCGGCCGAGGTCACGGGCGGGTCGGAGGTGTTCTGGAAGATGCACCACAAGCTGTTCAAGAACCAGACCCGGCTCACCGACGGCGACCTGCGGCTCTACGCCGAGTTCGTCGGCGCCGATCCGGACCGGGCGGCGGGCGAGAAGGCCCAGGAGTTCGCCCCACTGGTGCAGGCCGACTACGCGGCGGGCATCGCGAGCGGGGTCGTCGGCACGCCGACCCTGTTCATCGACGGTGCGCCCTATCAGGGGGTCGTCGACGTCCCGTCGCTGCGGCGCGCGGCACTCGGTAACTCGGCTCCGGCGCGGCGGCGCCGGTTCGGTCGGGGGTGACCACCATGGTGGACGCCCACCCGCGCGGGTGGGCGTCCACCATGGTGATCGGTGGTCACCTCGGGAAGGGCGCGGGGAAGCCGGGGGCGGTCCAGGGCAGCGGCGGCAGTTGCGGCGGCGCGGTGTCGCCGGCGGGTGAGCACAGCGGCATGCGCTCACCCATGACCCGCAGCACCCAGGCCCCGACCACGGCGGAGACCAGCGAGCCGACCAGGATGCCGATCTTCGCCTCGTCGCGCAGGAGCTGGTCGGTGAAGGCCAGGTCGGTGATGAACAGCGAGATGGTGAACCCGATCCCGGCCAGCAGCGCCGCGCCGAACAGGTGGCTGTAGCGCACCCCGCCGGGCAGCACGCCCACACCGCTGCGCAGGGCCGCGATGGCGAACAGGGTGATCCCGACCCCGTTGCCGACGAGCAGGCTGACGGCCACGCCGATGGTGACGGTGGAGGTCAGGGCCGCGTTCAGGGTCTCGGCGCTGAGCTCGACCCCGGCGTTGGCCAGGCCGAACGCCGGGATGATGGCGAACGCCGACCAGGGGTGCAGCCAGCTCTGCAGGCGCTCGTTGGCCGAGACGGTGGAGTTGGCCGCGAGGTTCGCCAGCCGCACGCCGTCGGCCGAGGGGTTCTCGATCAGGGCCCGGCCGAAGATGACCAGCTCCCGGCCACGGCTCTGGGGGGTGGACGCGGGGATCAGGAGACCGGCGAGCACGCCGGCCAGCGTGGGGTGCACCCCGCAGGCGTAGGCGGCGAACCACAGGGCCACGGTGAGGAAGACGTACGGCGTGAGCTTCCAGTAGCCGACCCAGCGCAGCGCGACGAAGAGCCCGACGATCGCGATCATCACCAGGAGCGGCCCGATCCGGATCTCCTCGGAGTAGAAGATCGCCATCACGGTGATCGCGCCGATGTCGTCGACCACGGCCAGAGCCAGCAGGAACATCCGCAGCCGGTCGGGGCAGCGCGGGCCGAACAGGGCCAGCACACCGAGCACGAACGCCGTGTCGGTGGACATCACGATGCCCCAGCCCTGCATCGCCTCGCCACCGTCACCGAACACGCCGTTGATGATCAGGTAGATCACGATCGGCACGGTCAGACCGCCGACCGCGCCGATGGCGGGCACGCTCATCACCCGGCGGTCGCTCAGCTCACCGGCCGTGGTCTCGCGCGCCACCTCCAGCCCGACCACCATGAAGAACACGGCCATCGCGGCGTCGTTGACGAAGTGATGCAGGTCGAGCTCGAACACCCCGTCGCCCAAGGACATCCGCACCGGCAGTTCCCACAGGTGGTGATAACTCTCGCCCCACGGCGAGTTCACCCACAGCAGAGCCACCAGACTCGCGACCAGCAGGACGGCTGCGCTGCTCGCCTCGTTGTCGATGTAACGGCGCAGGGCAGGGGTCATCGAAGGGGTGATGAAGCGCAGCGGGGGTCCCGGTCGCAGACTGACGGCCATGCCCACATCCTGCATCAACCGCGATACGACGCGGTAAACCCCCGACCAACCCCTCCGTGAGGTTTTAGGCGCGGGTTGCCTCGGCTGCTGATCGCCCCGCTGTTCTCCCGCTGAAGATGCACCCGCCCAGGAAAGTTCCTTCCAGAGCGCGATATCCGTGCATCCCGCCGCCGCCGAACCCGGCGCACTCGCCCGCCGCGTACAGGCCGGGCACCGGTTCGCCGGCCTCGGTCAGCACCCGGGAGCCGAGATCGGTCTGCAGGCCACCCAGGGTTTTGCGGGTCAATACGCTCAGCCGCACCGCGATCAGCGGGCCCGCCGTCGGATCGAGCAGCCGCCGCTCGCCCGCCGTCCGTAGCAGCCGGTAGCCGAAGTAACTGCGCAGGTCGCGGATGGCGAGGATCTGGTCGTCGGTGGACGAGGGGTCGACGATCTGCCGGTCGCGCTCCAGCACTGCGGCCTCGACGTCGGCCAGGTCCAGCAGCGGCTGCGGGGTGGTCTCGTTCATCGCCCGCACCAGGTCCGGCAGGTTGTCGGCGATGACGAAGTCCTTGCCGTTGTCGAGGAAGTCCTGCACCGGCCGGGTCGGCCCGGGCTTCACCCGCTGCAGCAGCTGCCGCACCGACTTCCCGGTGAGATCCGGGTTCTGTTCGGAACCGCTCAGCGTGAACTCCTTCTCCACGATCTTCTGGTTCAGCACGAACCAGCTGTGGTCGTGGCCCGTGGTGCGCAGGTACTCCAGCGTTCCCAGGGTGTCGGCGCCCGGGTACAGGTGGGCCGGCAGCCGGTGGCCGGTCGCGTCCAGCCACAGCGACGAGGGACCGGGCAGGATCCGGATGCCGTGGCCGGGCCAGACCTCGTCCCAGTTGTGCAGGCCCTCGGTGTAGTGCCACATCCGGTCCGGGTTGATCACGCAGCCGCCCGCGCGCTGCGTGATCGGGATCATCCGGCCGTCCACGTGCGCGGGGACACCGGTGACCATGGTGGACGGGGCGGTGCCCAGTCGCTGCGGCCATGCCTCCCGCACCCGGTCGTGACTGCCTCCGATACCGCCGGAGGTCACGATCACCGCCTCCGCACTGAAACTGAATTCACCCATCTCCCGGTGATTTCCGTTCACACCCCGGGGACGCCGGTCCGCCTCCAGTCGCTGCCCCGCGACCCCGGTGACCGCACCGTCACGGACGACCAGATCGTCCACCCGGTGCCGCAACGCCAGTGTCACCTGGCCCAGGGCCACGGCCTCGCGCACGCGGCGCTCGAACGGCTCCACCACGCCTGGCCCCGTGCCCCAGGTGATGTGGAACCGCGGCACGGTGTTGCCGATCCCGCCGGGCCGGCCCTCACCGCGCTCGGGCCAGCCCACCAGCGGGAACCACTTCAGGCCCCGCTGACTCAGCCACGACCGTTTCTCCCCCGCGGCGAAGTCGACGTAGGCCTCCGCCCAGCGCCGCGGCCAGTGGTCCTCGTCGCGGTCGAACCCGGCGGTGTCCTGCCAGTCCTGCCAGGCCAGCTCGTGCGAGTCCCTGATCTTCATCCGGCGCTGCTCCGGCGAGTCCACGAGGAACAGCCCGCCGAACGACCAGTGCGCCTGACCCCCCACGTTCTGGTCGCTCTCCTGGTCGACGAGGATCACCCGCCGTCCCGCGTCCACCAGCTCGGCCGTCGCTACCAGCCCAGCCAGCCCGGCCCCCACCACGATGACGTCAGCGTCCATCCGTGAATCCCACCACGCCGCCCCCGATCCGCCCAGTCCGTTCACCGCACTCGCCCCCTGACCCTCACGTAATCCCCCCAACTTCTTCCGTGATCATGCAAAACCTCCCCAGAGTTCTAGAACTCTGGGCGTGGAAGTTCTGGAACACCGGAGAAGTGGGGCACCTCCCGGCCGAGGGCTGGGGGATCGCATGATCACGAACGAAGGGGCCGGCGAATGTCTTGTTCAGCAGTCTCCCCGCAACCCGCTCCGGACCGGCGACGTGCAACAAGCTGGGCCGCGGTGTCGTCCCTGGGCCGTGAGCGAGCCCGGACACCGCACCTACTCCCCCGACCCCACCGTGCCGTGGCCGGTGCGGGTGCTGGCCATCATCGTCGTGCTGCCGTTCCGCCTGGCGTGGGAGCTGCTCCGGGTGGCCGGCAGGCTGTTCGCCGACTACGTACTCCGGCCCGCGGTCTGGCTGTTCGACAAGCTGGTCCTGGTGCCGGTGCTCTTTCTCTGGCGCTACTTAGTGGTCGTCCCGGCATGCTTCATCGGCCGCTACCTGCTGGTCGTCCCGGGGCTCTTCCTCGGCCGCCACCTGCTGGTCGTTCCGGCGCTCTTCCTCATCCGGTACCTGGTCGTCGTGCCGGGCCGCTTCATCTGGCACGTGGTCGTCGTCCCGGTGCTGGGCTTCGTCCGGAACTACCTGATCGCGCCGGCGGCGCACGGGCTCCAGTGGATGGTGACCCGGCTGGCCGAGCTCCTGACGCCGGTCTTCGTCGCGATCGGACGAGCTCTCCACCTACTCGTGGTAAAACCCGTAACCTGGCTGATCAGAAGCCTTTACGTGTACTTCCTGCGTCCCGGCCGGCGCGGCGCCGGATGGCTGCTGCACCTCGCCTACCGCTACACCCTGCGCCCCCTCGGCCTGGCGACCCGCTGGATCTGGCAGAACGTCGTCGCCCCCTTCGGCCGGGCGATCGCCGCCCTGGCCCGCTCGATCGGCCGGGGAGTCGCCGCCGAAGCCCGCCAGGTGAACGAGACCCTGATCCGGCCGGTCGCCACCACCGTGCGCCAGGTCTTGTCGGCGGTCACCAGCTGGGTCTGAGAAGTCATCGTGTGCAGTCGTTGCGGCCGGGGCGCGAGGAATGCACACGATGCGCGGGGTCGGCACGATGCGTAGGGCCGGACCGCAGCGGGTCAATCCACGGCTGTCTCGCCATCGCCAGCCTCGGAAGGCACCGCCTTTGAGGCCACTGCCTTCGAGGCCACAGCTTCAGAAGGCACCGCCTCAGAAGGCACCGCCTCGACAACCGGTGTCACCGCTTCCGGCCCCTGTTCCAGCAGTAGCCGGAAGCCTGCCTCATCGAGCACCGGCACGCCCAGCTGCACGGCCTTGTCGTGTTTGCTGCCCGCGCTCTCCCCCGCGACCAGGAAACTCGTCTTCTTCGAGACGCTGCCCGAGGCCTTGCCACCGCGACTCAGGATGGCTTCCTTGGCCTCGTCGCGACTGAAGCCTTCGAGCGAACCGGTGACGACCACCGTGATGCCTTCCAGCGTGCGCGGCACCGACTCGTCCACCTCGTCGGCCATCCGCACGCCGGCGTCGGCCCAGCGCCGCACCACCTCGGTGTGCCAGTCGACCTCGAACCACTCCCGCACCGCCACGGCGATCACCGGGCCGCAGCCGTCGACGGCGGCCAGCTCTTCCTCCGTGGCCTCCCGGATCCGATCCATCGAGCGATGCGACTGCGCCAGGGCCCGGGCCGCGGTCGGGCCCACGTGCCGGATCGACAAGGCCACGAGAACCCGCCACAGCGGCTGATTCTTGGCCTTCTGAAGGTTGTCGAGCAGCTTCTGCCCGTTGGCCGACAGCTCACCGTCCTTGCGGGTGTACTGCGGCACGGTGCTCACGATCTCGGGGGTCAGGTCGAACAGGTCGCCCTCGTCTTTCACCGCCCCGGCCTGCAGCAGGCCGATCGCGCCCTCCCAGCCCAGCGCCTCGATGTCGAAGGCTCCCCGACCGGCCACGTGGAACAACCGCTCCCGCAGCTGCGCCGGGCAGGTACGGGAGTTGGGACAGCGGATGTCTTTCTCGCCCTCCTTCTCGTACCGCAGCTCCGTCGCACACTCCGGGCAGTGCGTCGGCATGACGAACGCGCGCTCGCTGCCGTCGCGGGCCTCGGCCACCGGTCCGACGATCTCGGGAATCACGTCACCGGCCTTGCGCAGCACCACCGTGTCGCCGATCAGCACACCCTTGCGCTTCACCTCGAAAGCGTTGTGCAGCGTGGCCATCGCGACCGTGGAACCGGCCACGAGCACCGGCTCCATCACGCCGTAGGGCGTGACCCGGCCGGTGCGCCCGACGTTCACCCGGATGTCGAGAAGCTTCGTGTTCACCTCTTCGGGCGGGTACTTGAAGGCGATGGCCCAGCGCGGCGCCCGGCTGGTGGCCCCGAGCCGGCGCTGCTGGGCCACCTCGTCGACCTTGACCACCACACCGTCGATCTCATGGATCTGGTCGTGCCGGTGCTCACCGAAGAACTCGATGAACTCCACCACCTCGTCCACGCTGCCCACCACCCGGTAGGTGCCGGAGGTCGGCAGACCCCACGCCTTCAGCAGGTCGTAACTCTGCGACTGCGAGACAATGTCGAACCCGGTGCGGGCGCCCAGGCCGTGCACCAGCATGTGCAGCGGCCGGGTGGCGGTGACCCGCGGGTCTTTCATGCGCAGCGACCCGGCGGCGGCGTTGCGGGGGTTCGCGAACGGCGGCTTGCCCTGCTCGACCAGCTTGGCGTTGAGCTCGGCGAACGCCTCGATCGGGAAGAACACCTCACCCCGCACCTCGACCCGCTCCGGGAAGGGCACGCCCTCGACCTCGGTGAGCGAGTGCGGGATGCCCTGGATGGTACGGACATTGAGCGTGACGTCTTCGCCCGTGCGGCCGTCGCCCCGGGTTGCGCCCCGCATCAGCCGGCCGCCCTCGTACAGCAGGTTGATGGCCAGGCCGTCGATCTTCAGCTCGCACAGGTACCGCACCGCACCGGCGTCGCGCTCGACCCGGGCCGCCCACTCCCGCAACTCCTCGACGCTGAACGCGTTGTCGAGGCTGAGCATGCGCTCGAGATGATCGACCGGTTCGAAGTCCGTGGACCACGTGCCCCCGACCTGCTGGGTCGGCGAGTCGGGCGTCCGCAGGCCGGGGTACTGCTCCTCCAGCGCCTCGAGCCGCTTCATCAGCGCGTCGAAGTCACCGTCGGAGATCGTCGGCGCGTCCCGCACATAGTAGGCAAAGCGGTGCTCGCGGATCTGGTCGGCCAGATCGGCCCACCGGTGACGTGCCTCTTCGGGGATCTCCCCCTGACCGGCCACCTCGCCGCCGGGCAGGTCGTCCGCCGCACCCATCTCTGCTTCAGCCACGTCCACATTCAACCGCGACCCACCGACAGTTTCGCGTCGGCGCGACGCCCGGCCCGGCCTCAGCCCGGCCCGACCTCAACCCGCCCGACATCGGAGGGCCGGCTACTCGTACGCCTTCTCACTCAGGATGCGCGCCGCCTCACGCGCCACCTTCAGCGCCGAGCGAGCCTGCTGGGGAGAAGATCCGGCGAGCCCACAGACCGGGGTGAGAACGACGTCCGCGACGGACTTCGGATCCAGCCCGAGCCGGCGCCACGGGTTCCAGACCGCGTCGGCCACGGCCGCGGGCTTCAGACCGGAGGCCGTCGGCACGACTCCCGCCCACAGCCCCAGACCGTTCTCGGTGGCCTCGGCCACCTGCTCCCAGCGCTGGGTACCCAGCTGCGACACGTCCAGCGACAGTGCCGACGCGCCCGACCGGATCAGCACCTCCACCGGCGGTTTCGAGGCACAGCAGTGCAGCACGGTACGCACCGCACCGGCCGCGGTCGCCGCCTCCAGCACCGTCCGCAGCCCTTCGATCACGACCGGCCCGTCAACCGCCCGCAGCCGCCCGAAGCCACTGGCCGTGGGCAGCGAACCCTCCAGCACGGACTGTACGGAGGGTTCGTCGACCTGCAGCACCAGCCGGGCCTTCGGCACCAGCCGCTGCACCTCCTGGAGATGCTGTCGGACGCCCTCGGCCAAGGACTCGATCACGTCGCGACAGGCCCCCTTGTCCACCACCACGCGCTCCAGGCGCGGCAACCACAGGTTCGCCGCGAGCGTCCACGGGCCGGTGACCTGAACCTTCAGCAGGCCCTCGTACCCGTCGGCGACCTCCGCGAGCACGTCCAGGTCCTGCCGCAACCACGACCGGGTGCGGCTGTGGTCGCGGCCGGGGTGGTCGACCAGGCGCCACCCGGACGGCTGAAGGTCGACGGGCAGGTCGACGAGCAGACCGGCGCCCCGTCCGATCATGTCCGCGCCCGGCCCCCGCGCGGGCAGTTCGGGCAGGTGCGGGATCGCCGGCGGATCGCCGAGCTCGCCGAAGACCACGCGCATGGTGTCCAGGACGTCGGTGCCCGGCCACGAACCGATGCCGGTGGCCGCGCCCGGGCCGATCACGACCGCATCCTCACCAGAGGCGCCGGAGGCATCGGCCGGGTCGGGAAGATGAAGGTTGTCAGTGGGGGTCGACACCCTGCGAGCCTACGGCGCCGAACGACCCACTGCGTCAGCCCCGGTTGCGGGCCGCCACCCAGTACGGTGATCACGCGGCTACTGTCCGCGAGATCTTGTAGACGGCCGGCGCTCCTCACCCGAGCGCCGCACCACGACGGAACTGGAGACGCACGTGGCCATCCGGACCGAACGCTGGCGCGCGGGAACACCCTGCTGGACCGAGCTCTCGGCGGTGGACGTCGACGATGCCCGGGCGTTCTACGGGCCGTTGCTGGGGTGGTCGTTCGAGCGGTCGCCCTCGGAGCACTCCCTGGTGATCGCGACGGTGGACGGCGCCGAGGCGGCCGGGATCACCGAGATCCACGAGGACGCGCCCACCGGCTGGCTGATCCACTTCGCCGCGGACGATCTGCGGGCGACCGCCGAGGCCGTGGTGGCGCACGGCGGGCAGATCCTGCTGCCGCCCCGCAGCGCGGGTACCCGCGGACATCGGGCGGTGGCCTGCGACCCGGCCGGGGCACCGTTCGGGCTCTGGCAGGCGGGCGATGCCATCGGCAGCGGCCACGTGCGCGACGCCGGCGCCTTCGTCTGGGACGACCTGCGCTCGTCCGATCCGACCGCCGCCCGCGAGTTCTACCGCCGGATCTTCGGTTTCGACAACGCACCGCTACCGCCGGAGATGGGCGCGGGCGACACCTACCAGACCTACTCGCATCCGGACGAGGAATGGCCCCTGGGCGGTATCGGCCCGATGATGGGTGAGGACGACGCGTCCCCCTACTGGCTCGCGTACTTCCAGGTCCGCAGCATCACCGAGGCCCTGGAGTTCGTCGAGAGCACCGGCGGCCGGATCACCGGCCGCGACTTCGACAGCCCGTTCGGGCGGATGGCCGCGATCAAGGATCCCGACGGCAACCGGCTCTGGCTGATGGAGCCGCCCGCGGCGCCGTGACCAGGTGCCTGGTCTCTCAGGCAGCCGGCCGGCGCGGCAACTTCGCCCGCACCGCGAAACCGCCGCCCGGCTCCTGTCCCACCGTCAGTTCACCGCCGAAAGCGGCCACGCGGTCGCGCATACCGTTGATGCCGCGCCCGGAACGGGCCCAGGGGCGGCGGGGGGTCGTGGCCCCGCCGGACGTGACCACGGCGACGTCGAGTTCGTCCTCACCATGGGTCAGGGTCACCGCGGTGGTGCGGCCCGGGGCGTGTTTCAGGGCGTTCGTCAGGGATTCCTGCACCACGCGCTGCAGGGCCAGACCCAGGCCGGTGGGGATCGGGGCGGGGTCGCCGTGCTCGGCGAACGTGACA